>CAJBIL010000229.1 GCA_903953145.1 uncultured beta proteobacterium | reverse complement strand
GGTGATCACGTCAAAGTATTCGCCACTCACCGGGGCAACCCATTGGCCACCAATAAAATTGTCGTATTTGGCCTTGAACTGAACCTTGGCACCTGCGGTGCCGGGCATTGCGTAGAGCATTTGTATCTCCTGAGGATAAAGGGAACAAGAAAAATCCGGTTTGGCGAAAAAATACCAGGGCAACCTGCGCGCCCGGTAGATTCGATTTTTCCAGGAGAAAAAGGTGTCCCGGAAAAATCGACCACGCTGCATTGCAAGTTTTGCAACAGTCGTGCCAGGAGAAACAGTGCATTCTGTGCAACACGAATAACAGCAAAAAATTGGCTGTTTTTTTGCATGAACGCCAGTAACGGAGGGGCTTTGAGTCAGCGCTACACATGCAATCTGCCGCTAAATCAGCAAGAAATTTGTTAGACTTCAGGCATGAGTATCAAGCTGAATTACAGTTTCTTTTCCGAAACTTCGCCCGTTGCGCCTTACCGCGAAATCCAGTTGCACAACCCCTTGTTTGCGATGCTTGCCGCGGTCCGCGACGAAGGATCGATTGGCAAGGCAGCAAGTGCGCTAAATCTTTCTTATCGCTACCTTTGGGGATTCCTGAAGAAACAGGAAGCTGTTTTTGGGCAGTCATTGCTGGCTGGTCGACAAGGACAGTCGGCACGTCTCTCCGATTTTGGGGAACGTCTTTTCTGGGCAGAAAAGAAAATGCGCGCGCGGTTTTTGCCTGAAGCAGAGAGCCTGGCGGCAAAGCTTGACCTCGAACTATCCCTCGCGGTCGAGCCCGATCTCACGCTATTACTTGCTTTTGCAAGCCATGACTTGCTGTTCCCCGCGCTACGTGACTGCCTGAAACGCGAATCCCGGGTTCTGCTTGACGTTAGCTATGTGGGTAGTGCACGAGCGCTGGAGAAACTCAACGAAGGCGCCTGTCTGCTCGCGGGAATTCATTTACCGCTTGGTGATGAGCGTCTGTGTCGACGCGGCTCGGTCATTCATCTTGGGCTGGGGCCCCAACTTCGCCTTGGCGATACAAAACTGATTCGTTTTGCAACGCGGGAACAAGGCTTGATCATCCCGTCAGGTAATCCTCTGGGGCTTAGCGGCTTGCCGGATGTTGAACGCACAGGGGTTGTTTTCGTAAACCGGCCAGCGGGCTCGGGAACACGCCTTCTGCTTGACGAATTGCTGTTTCTGGCAGGTATCTCATCGAATCGAATCGTTGGCTATGCAACAGAGGAAGCCACGCATCTGTCCGTGGCAGCCAGCATTGCTGCCGGGAATGCTAACTGCGGATTTGGTTTGCGTGCGGCAGCCGAGTGTTTCGGGCTCGATTTTTTGCCCGTGACCAGCGAACAGTATTTCCTCGTTTGCTGCAAAGCCGCATTGGAGACGGAAGCCATGCAGGCCGTGCTGAAAATTCTGCTGAGCGATCATTTCCGCCAATTAGCGGACAGCATTCCTGGATACGGAACACAGGGATCGGGAGAAATTGTGTCGCTACGAGCGACCTTGCCTTGGTACAAGTAGCCAAAAAATCACAATCGCGAGCGGCTCACGGCTCAAAGCTCACGAATATTTGGCTGTTTTTCAGAGAAAAAACTGTCCGAGATACCAGAAAATCGCCGCAATCAACGCGCTGAATGGAATAGTTAAAACCCATGCCCAGACAATGGTACCGGCAATCCCCCAGCGTACGGCCGAAAGCTTTTTAGTCGCGCCCACGCCGACAATAGCCCCCGTAATTGTGTGAGTTGTTGATACCGGGATACCTAATGCAGTCGCCAGGAACAAGGTTGCCGCTCCCCCCGTTTGCGCACAGAAGCCACCAACCGGACGCAGCTTGGTGATTTTCTGCCCCATCAGTTTGATAATGCGCCAGCCACCAAATGCCGTACCAAAACCGATTGCGGTATAGCAACAGATCACCACCCAGACCGGTACCGGATCGTTACTTTGCGTCACGCCTGCGGCAATCAGCAACATCCAGATAATCCCGATGGTTTTCTGCGCATCGTTGCCGCCATGCCCGAGGGCATAAGCCGAAGCGGAAATCAATTGCAACCGGCGCGACCATTTATCGACACGGCGTGGCGTACTGGTACGGAAGATCCAGGAGACGAGGATCATCATCAGCGTACCGAGCATCATCCCGAGCAGCGGAGAAATCAGGATAAAGGCAACGACCTTGATGACGCCGGATGAAATCAGTGCGCCAGGGCCGGATTTCGCAATCGCAGCGCCGATCAAACCGCCGATCAGCGCATGTGAGGAAGACGATGGAATTCCGTAGTACCAGGTAATGATGTTCCAGCTAATCGCACCAACCAGCGCACCAAAAACAACGTAATGGTCAATGATCGACGGCTCGATGGTTCCCTTACCGACGGTTGCCGCGACCTTGAGCTCAAAAACAAAAATGGCAGCCACGTTACAAAACGCTGCCAGCATGACGGCAGTGTGTGGTTTCAAAACCCGCGTTGAAACGACCGTCGCAATTGCATTGGCAGCATCGTGAAAACCATTCATGAAGTCGAAGGCAAGCGCCAGAACGACAAGAAAGATGATCACGCCGAGACTGATATTCGCAGTTTCCATACCGGGCGCGATCAGGAGTTTTCGAGCACGATGCCTTCGATGATGTTCGCCACATCCTCGCAGCGATCGGTCACGGTTTCGAGCAACTCGTAAATAGCCTTGAACTTGATCAGTTCGCGAACATCCGGCTCATCGCGGAACAGTTTGGACATCGCGCTACGCATCACACGGTCCGCGTCGGACTCGAGACGATCAATTTCCTGGCAGGTTTTCAGGATGTCCGGACCGTTATCCATCGTATGCAGTAGAGCAACGGCGCAACGCACACGGTCACAACAGGAAAGAACGATTTCGGCCAGATTGATGGCTTCCGGGGTACCCCGGCGAATATCGTAAAGCGTTACCGTTTGTGCGGCGTCCTGAATCAGATCAAGGATATCGTCCAGTGCGGTAATCAGATGGTGAATCTCGTCGCGATCGAGCGGCGTGATAAAAGTCTTGTGCAGCTGGGCCATCGTCTCGTGCGTAATCTTGTCGGCACGGCTTTCGATCTGGTTGATCTCCTCGCAATGCCTGGCCACTTCGTCCGGCGAGCTATTAATGGCTGACATCAGGCCAACCAGCGACTGTGCCCCTAAAACAATCTGCTCTGCATGTTCATTGAATAGCTCAAAAAACTTGCCCTCTTGGGGCATAAAGCGTCCAAACATATCTTCTTATTCACATTTGACGGAATAAAAGATTCTATCACCCTAACCTCTTTGTTGCTCTGTGCTTACGTGCTACGAATCAACCTCGGATCATCAAAAAGCGAGTTGATTTCGACGCACTGGATATCGGGATTATCTGGAACCACATAGAGAATCGGCGTAATCAACTCCTCAAAAATGCCACGCAGACTGCGCGCACCGGTTTTGTACTCAATGGCGATTTCAGATATCTGTTCAAATACTTTCGGGGCAATTTTCAGCTCAACACCCTCCCCTTTGAAGATCTCGACATACTGGTTGTAGATTGAGTTTTTCGGCACGCTCATGATGCTGACCAGCATCGCTTTGGTCAGATTCTGGAAATTGGCGATTACCGGCAAGCGGCCGGTGAACTCGGGGATAAGGCCGAATTCAAAGAGATCGGTCGGTTTTACGCGTTTGTTCAGGCGATCCAGAATGTTCTGATTATCGTCTCCGGACGTTGAGATAAACCCGAAGCCGTGCGTTTTGGACATGATGTTTTCAAGCCCGACAAACGCGCCACCGCAAATGAACAGAATATTGCTAGTGTCGATGTACTGATTGTCTTTCAGTTTGACCGGCGAACCTTCCATGATTTTCAGCAAGGCGTGTTGCACGCTTTCGCCCGAAACTGCGTTCGTCTGGCCGTGCGCGGCTTTCAGCTTATCGATTTCATCGATAAAAACGATCCCCTGCTGGGCATTTTCGATTGACCCATTGGCCGTATCCACGAGCCGTTGCAGAACCGCCTCGATTTCTTCATTGACGTACTTCGTTTGTGCCAGCGAAGTCGCATCGGCCGTCACGAAAGGGACTTTGAGCATTTTTGACAGGGTGTCGCAGAGCAGTGTTTTACCAGTACCTGATGGACCAATCATCAAGACATTGCTCTTGGCAATGGTTGCTTTATCGGCAAAAGTGGCAATTTTCCGGTAGTGCGAGTAAACAGCCACCGCGAGCACCTTCTTTGCTTCATCCTGGCCAATCACATACTGGTCGAGATAGTTCACAATAGCGCTGGGCGTCGTTTCTCTGGCTAACACGGTCATACCTCATTCATTGAAAGCGTTGAAGACCTATTTTATGCCTAATCAGAGGCCATCAAATTGCAATCCGCTGAACAACAACGAGCGCATCAACGTAATCAACTTCAAGGCTATCTTGCCGCCGGCGCAACACTGGTTGTCTGGACAAGCTTCGTCCTCGTCTCGCGCCTTGGCGGCAAAAGCGAACTCACCCCCTACGACATACTCGCCCTGCGCCTGATCACCGCATCGCTGATCCTGCTGCCACTCTCCGCCAGCCTGCTGCGCAACGGCCAATGGCGTGACGGGCGGTTGTGGGCGCTGGCCATGACCGGCGGCCTGCTTTACGGCCTGCTGGTCTACAGCGGCTTCAAGTTGGCTCCCGCAGCGCATGGCGGCATCCTGCTTTCCGGTCTGCAACCCTTTTTGATCACCGCCATTGTCTGGCTGATGTTCGGCATGCGCCCCTCGCGTATTCGCAGCCTTGGCCTGGCGAGCATCGCCACCGGCATGATCTGCGCGGCCGTGCCCTACTTCTCGCACCCCTCCACCGCCATCCTGATTGGCGACGGCCTGCTGCTCGCCTCATCCATTGCCTGGGCTTTTTATAGCGTTCTGGCCAAACACTGGGGCTATTCAGCCTGGACGCTAACGCGCGCTGTGGCGCTCGGCTCGGCCGTGGTCTACCTGCCGCTCTACGCCATGCTGCTACCCAAGGCGCTGGACGCTGCGCCAATATCAATGCTGCTCATGCAGGGCTTGTTTCAGGGCATTGGCGCCACCATTCTGGCGAT
>CAJBIL010000228.1 GCA_903953145.1 uncultured beta proteobacterium | reverse complement strand
GGCCGTAAACTTTGCCAACCAGATAGTCGTCGGTGCCATGCGCTGGTGCGGTGTGCACCAGGCCGGTACCGGCTTCGGTGGTGACGTGTGTGCCGCAGATGATCGTTACGTCGCGTGGCTGGAAAGGGTGTTTGAGCAAAACGTGTTCGAGTGCGGCGCCCTTGGCCGAGCCGATCACCGTGCCTTCAAGGTCATAGCGTTTAAGACAGGCTTCAGCCAGCTCACGAACGAGGATGAGTGCGCCTTTCGGCGTGTCGATCAGGTCGTAGTCGAACTCGGGATGGGCGCTCACCGCCTCGTTGGCCGGCAGCGTCCATGGCGTCGTCGTCCAGATCACGGCAAAGGCCGGCGCGCGCAGGTGGGTTAAGCCAAAGGCTTTGGCAACCTTATCGGCGTGATTGGGGTGTACCTCGAAAGCAACGTCGATCGCTGGTGAGTTCTTGTCTTCATGTTCGACCTCGGCCTCGGCCAGTGCCGAACCGCAGTCGAGGCACCAGTTGACCGGCTTCAATCCCTGATAGAGATAGCCTTTTTCAAGAATCTTGCCGAGCGCACGGATCTCGTCGGCCTCGGTCTTGAAGTTCATCGTCAGGTACGGGGTGTTCCACTCGCCGAGCACACCCAGGCGGATGAAGTCCTTTTTCTGCCGTTCGACCTGCTCGGCGGCGTAGGCGCGCGAAAGTTCGCGCACCTTGTCACCGGCAATGTGCTTGCCGTGCAACTTCTCGATCTGGTGTTCGATCGGCAGGCCGTGGCAATCCCAGCCCGGCACATAAGGCGCGTCGAAACCGGCCAGCGTCTTCGAGCGGATGATGATGTCCTTGAGGATCTTGTTCACCGCATGGCCGATGTGAATGTCGCCGTTAGCGTAGGGCGGGCCGTCGTGCAGGATGAACCGCGGACGACCGGTGCAGGCCTCCCGGATTTTTTCGTAGAGTTTCTTTTCCTGCCAGAGGGCAACCCATTGCGGCTCGCGCTTGGCAAGGTCACCCCGCATCGGGAAGGGGGTGTCGGTCAGGTTTAGGGTATTTTTGTAGTCAGCCATGGCGGTTGCTCAAACTTTGAAGTGGTTTTCTGCGGCTTCGACGTCGCTGGCAATCTGTGCCTTCAGCGCATCAAAGTTCGGGAATTTCATTTCGTCGCGCAGTTTGTGCAGGAAGCGGACGTTGAGGTGGGCGCCGTAGATGTCGGCGTTGAAGTCGAAAAGGTGAACTTCGAGTATGGGGCGTACAACCAGATTGGCGCTCGGGCGGTAGCCGAGGTTGGCGACGCCTTGTAGCACCTTTCCGTCAACGCCACGCACTTCAACGGCAAAAACGCCGAGCAGTGGCGGGCGCTCGTGTTTCATACGGATATTGGCGGTTGCAAACCCGAGTTGACGGCCGATCTGATCGCCATATACGACGCGGCCATCGATTGAGTAGGGGCGTCCAAGAAGGCGGGCGGCATGCGCTAACCGGCCGCTACGCAGTGCGTCGCGTACGGCGGAGCTTGAGGCGCGTTCGCCTTCCAGCACGACACTTTCCATCGCTTCGACCTGAAAGCCGAGGCTGGCTCCCGACTTTTGCAGCAACGCAAAATCCCCTGCCCTTTTCGACCCGAAACGAAAGTCATCACCGATGATCAAATGGCGTACACGAAGTGCGTCAACCAGGACTTTCTGGATGAATTCTTCGGGAGATAGTGCAGCAAAACGGGCGTTGAAATGGCACACATAAGCGAGTGCTACGCCAGCATCGTCAATCAGTTCCAGTTTCTCTCGCAGCGTTGACAAGCGAGCTGGCGCCGTTCCCGGGGCGAAAAATTCGCGCGGATGCGGTTCGAAGGTTAGCACTGTCGGGGGCAGTCCTTCAGTGATTGCGGTCGCCGTTAGGCGAGCGAGCAGTGCGCGGTGACCCAGATGAACGCCATCGAAGTTGCCAATGGTGAGTGCAGTGGCACTGGGTGCGCGCTGTGCATAGCCGCGATAAACGAGCATTCAGGTGGCCGTGATTTTGAAAGAGGCTGAATTATAATGGTTTTGCTGCCCCGCTGCGTTTGCCCGGGTGGTGGCAAACATCACGAAGGCCATGTCAGCAAATAAGGAAATACCCCATGAATCTGCATCCATTCTTGCTCTTTTCGCATCTTTCCGGTGTTGTCCTGTGGGTCGGCGGAATGTTTTTTGCCTACGTCTGCTTACGTCCGGCTCTGGTCGAACTTTTTGAGTCTCCGCAGCGTTTGCGCTTGTGGCGTGGCGTTTTCTCCCGTTTCTTTGTTTGGGTTTGGGCGGCGATCATCATTGTCCCGATTAGCGGTTTGATCATGCTTGGTCAGGCCGGATTCGCTACTGCACCGCTGAACTGGCATTTGATGCTGACAACCGGCCTTGTCATGGCAGGCATCTTTGTCTATGTGGCAACCGGCCCCTTCGTCGCGTTGCAGCGTGCGGTTGACGCCGAAGACTGGAAGTCCGGCGGAGCAGCGTTGAACCGTATCCGCCAATGGGTTGGTATTAATCTGTTGCTTGGTTTGCTGACGATTGGGCTCGCAACGCTGGGTAAATGGTTTTAGCGAGTACTGAGTAAAAAGTAATTTATACTCGCTCACCCGAAAAGGCGCAGCGTCAATGTTCGCGCTTTTTCTTTTTCGGTACAGTTAATTAAGTGGCAGATTTGCGATGAAAGTGGCGACGAGCACGGGCGATTGTTATCACTGCGGTCAACCGGTTCCTGCTGAAGTTGATCTGTCGGTGAGGGTTGAGCATCAACCGCGTGCAATGTGCTGTATCGGCTGTCAGGCAGTGGCTCAGGCGATTATCGATAACGGGCTGGCTGACTATTACCGTAATCGGGATGCGCTGCCTGATGCGCCGCGCGAGTCCATGCCGGCGGTACTCGATGGACTCAGGCTCTATGATCATGCCGATTTCCAGAAGAGTTTTGTCCGTGAGCTGGGTGATAGTGAGCGTGAGGCTTCCCTGATTATTGAGGGGATCACCTGTGCTGCCTGCATCTGGCTCAACGAGCAGCACTTGTTCAAACTCCCCGGTGTGCTGGGCGCCGACCTTAATTACACAACGCGTCGTGCCCGTGTGCGCTGGGATGAGCGCCGAATCAAACTTTCTGACATTCTTGCCGCCATCGCCGCCATCGGCTATCGCGCTTATCCCTACGACGCCGCAAAAAGTGAGGCGCTTGCCGGCAAGGAGCGCCGTAGCGCCCTTTGGCGGGTGTTCGTTGCCGGCTTTGGCATGATGCAGGTGATGATGTACGCCATTCCGGTCTATCTGGCACGCGATGGCGACATGACGCCGGATATAGAGCAATTGATGCGCTGGGCAAGCCTGGCACTAACGCTGCCGGTGATTTTTTATTCAGCCGCCCCTTTTTTCCAGAATGCCTGGCGTGACCTGAAGCTAAGACGAGTCGGTATGGATGTGCCGGTAGCGCTTGGCGTGGGCGCGGCATTCTCAGCCAGTCTGTGGGCGACGCTTTCGGCTTCCGGTGAAGTCTATTTTGACTCGGTCACCATGTTTGTTTTTTTTCTGCTGGGTGGGCGCTTTCTTGAGATGACGGCGCGTCAGCATGCAGTCAGTGTGACTGAGGCACTCGTCAGGCTGATGCCGACTTTTGCGGCGCGTATCGTCAATTATCCGCAGCGCAAATGCGAGCAAGTGATGGTGGCTGATCTGCTGCCCGGCGACATTGTGCTCGTTAAACCGGGGGAGGTGATTCCCGCTGATGGCGAAGTGATTGAAGGTATTAGCTGCGCGAACGAGGCGTTATTGACCGGCGAGAGCGCGCCGGTCTCCAAACAGCCGGGGGCCGCAGTGACCGGTGGTGCGATCAATATCGAAAGCCCGCTGCTCGTCAGGGTCGATCAGATCGGTGAAGCAACGCGTCTGTCGGCGATTGTTCGCCTGATGGAGCGTGCCGCGATGGAGAAACCACGCATTGTTGAATTTGCAGACCGGATTGCCAGTCGCTTTATTCTTGTATTGTTATTAATTGCGGTGGCGGTGGCGCTTGTCTGGTGGAATATTGATCCATCCAAAGCACTTTGGATTACGGTTTCGGTGCTGGTCGTCACCTGCCCTTGCGCACTTTCACTGGCTACCCCGGTGGCGCTGACCGTTGCCAGTGGCACAATGGCGCGCACCGGTTTGCTGGTCACGCGCAGTCATGCCATCGAAACCCTGGCCCGGGCAACACATTTTGTTTTTGACAAGACAGGCACATTGACAACCGGCCATATGCATTTGCTTGAGGTGTTGCCGTTGGGCGCGCTTGATCGAGAAAATTGCCTGGTTTTTGCCGCAGCGCTTGAACAAGCATCCGAGCATCCAATTGGCGTCGCTTTGCGCGCAGCAACAAGCGAGCAATGGCCGATC
>CAJBIL010000227.1 GCA_903953145.1 uncultured beta proteobacterium | reverse complement strand
TGCTCTGGAGCCGCATCATGAGCAAGTTCGAGCCGAAGAGCGCCAAGTCGCTGATGCTGCGCACGCACAGCCAGACCTCGGGCTGGTCGCTCACCGAGCAGGACCCGTATAACAACGTCGTACGCACGACCATCGAGGCGATGGCAGCGGTGTTCGGCGGCACGCAGTCGCTGCATACCAACGCGCTTGATGAAGCGATTGCGCTGCCGACCGAATTCTCCTCACGCATCGCGCGCAATACGCAGCTGATCATTCAGGAAGAAACGCATATCACCAGCGTGGTCGATCCGTGGGCAGGCTCCTACATGATGGAGAAGCTGACGCAGGACATGGCCGACAAGGCGTGGGGCATCATTGAAGAAATCGAGACGATGGGCGGCATGACGAAAGCCGTCGAGTCAGGCTGGGCGAAGATGCAGATCGAAACCTGCGCGGCGGACAAGCAGGCGCGCATTGATTCGGGCAAGGATGTGATAGTTGGCGTCAATAAGTACAAGCTCGCCAAGCAGGACGCGATTGATATTCTTGATATCGACAACCATGCCGTACGTGATTCGCAAATCGCCCGCCTCAAAAATATCCGCGACAGTCGTGACAGCACTGCAGTTCAAGCAGCACTTGATGCACTGACCAGGTGCGCGGAAACCGGTGACGGCAATCTCCTCGACCTCGCGATCAAAGCCATGCGCCTGCGCGCAACAGTCGGCGAAGTATCCGATGCGCTGGAGAAAATTTTTGGCCGTTTCCGTGCCAACAACCAGACCATTTCCGGGGTTTATGGTGGAGTTGTTGAAGGTCTGGAAAGCTGGGAAGCGATCAAGGCCGACATCGTCAGCTTCAAGGAAGAAGAAGGCCGCCGGCCGCGCATCATGATCGCCAAGCTCGGGCAGGATGGCCATGACCGTGGCGCCAAGGTGGTGGCGACCGCGTTTGCCGACCTTGGTTTCGATATCGACGTCGGCCCACTGTTCCAGACCCCTGAAGAAGCAGCGCGGCTGGCTATCGAAAACGACGTGCACGCCATTGGCGTATCCTCACTGGCAGCCGGCCACAAGACGCTGCTCCCGGCACTGATGCAAGCCCTGAAAGATCAGGGCGCCGACGATATCATCGTCTTTGCCGGTGGCGTCATCCCGGCGCAGGACTATGACTATCTGTTCAAGGCCGGTGCCAGAGCCATTTTCGGGCCGGGTACGCGGATCGAAGATTCAGCGAAAAAAGTGCTCGAAGAAATCCGCAAGGCGCGTACCTGAGTCGCGCAGGAATACGCCTAGTTGTATTCAATGGACATGGCCAATATGCCGGCTACCGGGCTTCACGCCATCGACCAGAAGCTGGTTGATGACTTGTTGGCGCGTGGTTCTGCACAACGGCGTGCGCTGGCCAAAACAATCACCCTTATCGAGTCGGTACGTGCCGACCATCAGCAACGTGCGCAGCAAGTGTTGAATACCTTGCTGCCGCATACCGGGCAGGCGATTCGTATTGGCATCTCGGGCGTTCCCGGGGCCGGCAAGTCGACCTTCATCGAGGCGCTTGGCATCTGGCTGATCGATCAGGGCAAACGATTGGCGGTACTTGCAGTTGATCCTTCCTCCTCGGTATCCGGCGGTTCGATTCTCGGCGACAAGACGCGCATGGAGTTGTTGTGCCAGCGCGAAGCGGCTTTTATCCGCCCGAGCCCGTCGGCGGGTTCGCTCGGTGGCGTCGCAGATAAAACGCGTGAAGCGATGCTCGCCTGCGAGGCAGCCGGCTACGATGTAATCATCGTTGAGACAGTCGGCGTCGGGCAATCGGAAACAGCGGTTGCCGGCATGGTTGATATGTTTTGCCTGCTCCAGTTGCCCAATGCCGGTGACGACTTGCAGGCGATCAAAAAAGGCATCGTCGAAATTGCCGACATGGTGGTGATCAACAAGGCGGACATCGACCCGAAAGCTGCTCAGGTAGCGCGTGCGCAGTGGAAAAATGCCTTGCACATGCTGCGCCCGACTTCGCCCAACTGGTCGCCGCCGGTCATCATGCTTTCTGCGCTGCACAAGGAGGGCATTGCCGAATTCTGGGCACAGGTCGAACAATACGATGCGGCACTGAAGCCGACGGGCGAATTTGCTGCACGCCGCCAGCGGCAGTCCGTTGATTGGATGTGGAGCCTGATCAATTCCGGCCTGCAACAGTTTTTTCAGCGTCACCCCCGGGTACGCGCCAGCCTTGTGACGCTAAGTACGGCCGTTGCAGAGGGGCGTACAACGCCAGGTGCAGCGGCCCACGAATTGCTGGCGAATTTACAGCATTAAGTTACAAAGATTGTTGTGAGGCGCCGATCAGGTGCCGTGTTACGGATTTTTTGAGTATTTTTGATTTACCCGACCGTTAGGGAGTAGACCTTATGCACGACATCATTCGCCAGCTTGAAGAAAAGCGCGCGGCGGCTTGTCTGGGTGGTGGCCAGAAGCGCATCGACAGCCAGCACACCAAGGGCAAACTGACCGCCCGCGAGCGCATCGAACTTCTGCTCGACACCGGCTCCTTTGAAGAGTGGGACATGTTCAAGGAGCATCGTTGCACTGACTTCGGGATGGCCGAGCAATCGGTGCCGGGGGATGGCGTCGTTATTGGCTGCGGTACGATCAATGGACGCCTGATCTTTGTTTTCTCGCAAGACTTCACGGTTTTTGGTGGATCACTCTCGGAGTCGCATGCCGAGAAAATCTGCAAGGTGATGGATCACGCGATGAAGGTCGGTGCCCCGGTGATCGGCATGAACGACTCCGGCGGCGCACGCATCCAAGAGGGCGTTGCCTCGCTCGGTGGCTACGCCGATGTCTTTCAGCGTAACGTGATGGCCTCCGGCGTTATCCCGCAAATCTCGCTGATCATGGGGCCCTGTGCCGGCGGCGCTGTGTATAGCCCGTCAATGACCGACTTCATCTTCATGGTCAAGGACTCCTCCTACATGTTTGTCACCGGCCCCGAGGTTGTCAAAACAGTGACGCATGAAGACGTGACGGCGGAGGAGCTCGGTGGTGCCGTAACGCATACCAGCAAATCAGGCGTTGCTGATCTGGCCTTTGAAAACGACGTTGAAGCACTGATGATGATGCGCCGTTTCATCAGCTTCCTGCCGGCCAACAACCGTGAAAAACCACCGGTTATCCCCGCGCAGGATCCCGCCGACCGGCTCGACTATTCGCTCGATACGCTGGTGCCGGACAACGCCAACAAGCCCTACGACATCAAGGAACTGATCGTCAAAACCGTTGATGATGGCGATTTTTTCGAGCTGCAACCGGATTACGCCAAGAACATCATCATCGGCTTCGGCCGCATGGAAGGCTCAACCGTCGGCATCGTCGCCAACCAGCCGCTGGTCATGGCCGGTTGCCTGGATATCAAGAGTTCGATCAAGGCGGCACGTTTTGTCCGCTACTGCGACGCTTTCAATATACCGGTCGTCACCTTTGTTGACGTCCCCGGCTTCATGCCTGGCACAGCGCAGGAGTACGGCGGCATCATCAAGCATGGCGCCAAACTGCTCTATGCCTACGCCGAATGCACGGTACCGAAAATTACCGTGATTACGCGCAAAGCCTACGGCGGCGCCTACGACGTGATGAGCTCGAAACACCTGCGTGGCGACGTAAATTTTGCATGGCCATCGGCTGAAATCGCAGTGATGGGGCCAAAGGGCGCCGTCGAGATCATTTTCCGCGAAGAAAAGGGCGATCCGGCCAAACTGGCCGAGCGCGAAGCCGAGTACAAAGCCAAGTTTGCCAACCCCTTCGTGGCGGGTGCTCGCGGCTTCATCGACGACGTGATCATGCCGAACGAAACGCGCAAACGCATCTGCCGCTCGCTCGCCATGCTACGTGGCAAAAAACTCGAAAATCCGTGGCGCAAGCACGGCAACATTCCGCTGTAAGCGTCAGGGAGGATTACCTAAAATGTTCAAGAAAATTCTGATTGCGAACCGTGGCGAGATTGCTTGCCGCGTTATCAAATCCGCGCAAAAAATGGGTATCAAGACGGTTGCGGTTTATTCCGAGGCCGACAAGGATGCGATGCACGTCATGATGGCTGACGAGGCTGTCTGCATTGGCCCGGCGCCATCCAAAGACTCGTATCTGGTGATCGACAAGATCATCGCAGCCTGCAAGCAGACCGGGGCAGAAGCAGTTCACCCCGGTTATGGCTTCCTCTCCGAGAATCAGGAATTCTCGAAGCGTCTTGAGGAAAACGGCATTATTTTCATCGGCCCCAAGCACCAGTCGGTGGCGGCGATGGGCGACAAGATTGCTTCGAAGAAGCTGGCTCTCGCGGCCAAGGTCAACACCATCCCTGGTTACAACGAGGCGATTGATGATTCGGCGCAAGCAGTTGAAATCGCCAGGGGCATCGGCTATCCGGTGATGATCAAGGCCTCGGCGGGTGGCGGCGGCAAGGGATTGCGCGTGGCCTACAACGACAAGGAGGCCGCAGAAGGCTTCGAAACTTGCCGGAATGAGGCGCTGGCGAGCTTCGGTGATGACCGGATCTTCATCGAGAAATTCGTCGAAGGCCCGCATCATATCGAAATTCAGATTATTGCCGACGCACACGGTAATACGGTTTACCTGCTTGAGCGCGAGTGCTCTATCCAGCGGCGCCACCAGAAAGTCATCGAAGAGGCACCGTCGCCCTTCATTGACGACAGCGTGCGCAAGGCAATGGGGGAGCAGGCCGTGGCTTTGGCCAGGGCGGTTAATTACCAGAGCGCCGGAACGGTTGAGTTTGTCGTTGGTTCTGACAAGTCGTTCTACTTCCTCGAAATGAATACGCGCTTGCAGGTCGAGCATCCGGTGACGGAAATGATCACCGGCGTCGATCTGGTCGAGCTGATGATTCGCGTTGCGGCGGGTGAAAAACTACCTTTTGTGCAATCGGACATCAAGGCCAACGGCTGGGCGATGGAGTGCCGGATCAATGCGGAAGACCCCTTCCGTGGCTTCCTGCCATCGATCGGTCGCCTGATCAAGTATCAGCCGCCCGCATCGGTTGATGGCCAGGTGCGCGTCGATACCGGCGTCTATGAGGGTGGCGAGATTTCGATGTATTACGACTCGATGATTGCCAAGCTGATCTGCCACGGTGCGACGCGCGATCAGGCGGTGATGCGAATGCGCGATGCGCTCAACGCTTTTGTGATTCGCGGCGTCAGCTCAAATATCCCGTTTCAGGCTGCGCTGATGCAGCATCCGCGTTTCATGTCGGGGATTTTCACGACCGCATTTATCGCCGACGAGTACCCGAACGGTTTTATCGCCGCCGACGTACCGCATGATGATCCGGGTTTGCTTGCCGCCGTCGCCGCCTTTGCCCGCCGCCGTTACATTGATCGCGCCGTAAAAATCAGCGATCAGATGGCCGGACACGAACGCAAGGTCGGCAACCAGTGGGTTGTAATGATCGAAGCGCAGTCTTATCCGATCACCGTCGATTCAATCCCCGGTGGTTACGCCATCACGCATGGCAGCGACCGTTATGAGCTGCTATCCGACTGGCAGTTCAGCCAGCAGACTTTCCATGGCACCTGCAATGGCACGCCGGTCTGTATGCAACTCGAGCGGATTGGCCTGAAGTACCGGCTCAGCCACTTTGGCAAATGCGTCGAAGCCATGGTGATCACCAGCACGGCGGCGCGCCTGCTATCGCTGATGCCCAAGAAGGTGGCGCCGGATATGTCCAGATACCTGCTCTCGCCGATGCCGGGCTTGCTGCGCGAAGTCTCGGTCGAAGTCGGCCAGAAGGTCAGCGCCGGCGAAAAGCTGGCGGTGATCGAAGCCATGAAGATGGAAAACATCCTGAAGGCCGAACGCGACTGCACGGTAAAGAAGATTGTCGCCATTTCCGGCGAAAGTCTGTCGGTTGATCAGGTGATCATCGAGTTCGAATAAACGCCAATCAGTAATCCGTAATACGTTCCTGTTCAACAAAAAACCCGCCGATCGGCGGGTTTTTGTCTACCAATGCTGTCTTGCTCAAGCCAGTTTGGCAAAGGCCTCGACCACTTCGGGTGGTGCCTGTACCAGCTCGATCAGGACGCCCTCGCCCGCAATCGGAAACTCGTCGTTGGCTTTGGGATGCAGAAAGGTAATGTCAAAACCCGCAGCGCCTTTACGAATGCCGCCGGGTGCAAAGCGAACGCCTTTTGCGCTCAGCCATTCAACGGCCTTGGGTAAATCATCGATCCACAGGCCGACGTGGTTTAGCGGGGTGGCATGAACCGCTGGTTTTTTCTCCGGATCAATCGGTTGCATCAGGTCGACTTCGACCTTGAATGGCCCCTTGCCGATTGCGGTGATGTCTTCATCGACATTTTCGCGCTCGCTGACAAAGTTGCCGGTGATCTCCAGGCCGAGCATATCGACCCACAACTGACGTAACTTCATTTTATCCGGCCCGCCAATGGCGATTTGCTGGATACCGAGAACTTTGAACGGGCGACTCATGAAGGCTCCTTGCGATAAGCGAAAATAATAAAAGCGAGGCCGGCGAGAATCATCGGCAGTGATAGCCATTGCCCCATGCTGATGGTTTGCGAGAGACCAAAGATACCATCATCCGGCGCGCGGAAAAATTCGGCGACAAAACGAAAACTGCCATAGCCGATCAGGAACACACCGGAAACCGCACCACGTGGCCGCGCGCTGCGCGAGTAAAACCAGAGAATGACGAATAGTGCGAGACCTTCCAGACCCGCCTGATAGAGCTGGGAAGGATGGCGCGGCAAATTATCGACCTGCGGGAAAATCATGGCCCACGGCAGCGTCGGATCCGTGACACGCCCCCAAAGCTCGCCGTTGATGAAGTTGCCGATGCGCCCGGTGGCCAGCCCGAGCGGCACCAGTGGCGCAATGAAGTCGGTAATCTCGAGCCAGCCACGCGCCGTTTTTCGCGCATACAGCCCCATCGCGACCAGCACGCCCAGGAAACCGCCGTGGAAAGACATGCCCCCCTTCCAGACCGCCAGAATTTCGAGTGGATGCGAAAAGTAATAGCCCGGCTCGTAGAAAAGCACCTGGCCAAGCCGGCCACCGAGAATGACGCCAAGCATGCCGTAAAACAGCAGATCGTCGAGTTGCGGCACACTCCAGCCGGCTTTTGTTAGTTGCGGCTGCCCAAGGATACGCTGCCGGCCGAGCCACCAGAACTGGGCAAAGGCCGCGAGGTACATCAACCCGTACCAGCGGATGGCCAGCGGGCCAAGGGCGAGGGCGACGGGGTCAAACTGGGGGTGGATCAGCATGATTGATTCAACCTGACGTTTATTGGGATAGGCACCACCCCTGATAATGAAATTGCTTCGCCGGGTAGGTCGTGGCTTCAGCCCGACCTACCCCTGCCCTGCAACCCGCATGGATAGGCGATCTAGCTACAGGGCGCCCGGAAAGCCAATGAATACGCCACGCTCCAGACATGCCACTTGTAGATCAAGGATTGACGCGGCTTTCGGCGGTCTATCACGCAACGCCGGCACTATGTGCCTGCTGATCCGCCCAGTAACTTGAGCGCACCATCGGGCCGCAGGCGGCGCCGGTGAAGCCCATTTTCTTTGCTTCCGTTTCATACATTTTGAAGATGTCGGGATGGACGTAGCGGGAGACCGGCAGGTGATGACCGGAAGGCGCGAGGTATTGGCCGATGGTGAGCATTTCGACGCCGTGGGCACGCAGGTCACGCAAGACATCGAGGATTTCTTCGTCGGTTTCACCGAGGCCGACCATCAGGCCGGACTTGGTCGGGACAGTCGGATATCTGGCCTTGAAGGCTTTCATGAAATCAAGCGAATGCTGGTAATCGGCACCGGGGCGGGCCTGCTTGTAGAGACGCGGCACGGTTTCCATGTTGTGATTGAGCACGTCGGGCAAGGCGCCGCCAAGGACCTCGACGGCGATCTCCATGCGGCCACGGAAGTCGGGCACCAGCGTTTCGATGGTGGTGGCCGGAGATTTGCTGCGCACGGCGGCGATGACATCAACGAAATGCTGGGCGCCACCGTCCCGCAGATCGTCGCGGTCGACGCTGGTAATCACGACGTAACGTAGTTTGAGGTTGGCGACACTGTCGGCGAGATTGGCCGGCTCATCGACATCGGGCGGCAACGGTTTGCCGTGGCCAACGTCGCAGAACGGGCAGCGGCGCGTGCAGATGTCGCCGAGGATCATGAAGGTGGCAGTACCACGACCAAAGCATTCGCCAATGTTCGGGCAGGCGGCCTCTTCGCAGACGGTGTGCAGTTTCTGCTCGCGCAGCATTTTCTTGATCTCGCCGAAACGCCCGGCATCGTTACCGGCCTTGACCCGAATCCAGTCAGGCTTGCGCTGTGGTGCTTGCGGGATAATCTTGATCGGGATGCGTGCGGTTTTCAGCTCGCCCTTTTCCTTGACGCCGGCGATCTTGGTGGCCGGCCTTTTGGTTTGTGCCGCTTCGCCGGGGATTTCGTTAGTGGTTTCGTCGGAATTTGTTTGATTCCCGGTGACTTCGCTCATTCGTCTCGCTCCAGTTGTCTGCTTAGATGCCCCGCTAACGCCTGCGCTGCCTGTTCAGGCGAGAGCGCAATGCCGAGGTCTTTGGTTTGCGTTACCGGCATGCCCGGATAGCCGCAGGGGTTGATTGCTGCGTAGGGAGCCAGGTCCATATCCACGTTCAGGCACAAGCCATGATAACTGCAGCCCTTGCGGATGCGCAGGCCAAGTGCGGCAACCTTGGCCGGGCCGACATAAACACCCGGTGCGCCATCATGCCGTTCGGCCGTCACGGCGTATACGGCCAGCAGATCAATAATCGCCTGCTCGATGCGCGTCACCAGTTCGCGCACCTTGAGCTTACGTCGCGCCAGATCAATCAGCAGGTAGATCACAACCTGGCCAGGGCCATGATAGGTGATCTGGCCGCCACGATCGATCTTGATCAGCGGAATCCCAATGTCAGTCAGCAGATGCTCGGGCTTTCCGGCCTGACCAAGGGTGTAGACCGGCGCGTGCTCACAAATCCAGAGCTCATCGTCGGTTTCCGGCGTGCGGCTGGCGGTGAATTCCTGCATCGCCCGCCAGGTCGGCTCATAGTCGACGCGGCCAAGGTTGCGAAGGTGCAAGGCGTTGCTCACAGCGTGATGGTCAGGTCAAAAAGTCAGAGAACAAACTTGACCAGCGGATGGCTGCTCAGTTCCCGGTACAGGTCATCAAGCTGTAATTTTGACGTGGCGACCACCGTGCAGGTCAGGCTGACGTACTTGCCGCCACTCGACGCGCGCATTTCCATGGTTTTGCCGTCAAAGCCGGGGGCGTGGCGCAGGACAATGCCGAGCACGGTCTGCGCTAGGTCACAATCTGACCGCCCCATGATTTTGAGCGGAAAAGCACAGGGAAATTCGAGCAGGGTTTCCTGGGTGGGCAATGTTTCAGGCATCGGATTTTCTCATCACTTCATCGCGGAAAGCGCAGTACCAGGCGTACATCTGCCGGGCTGCCGGTCCCGGCTTGCCATTGCCGACGGGCTTGCCGTCCAGCGTGGTAATCGGCAGGATTTCCTTGGTCGAAGAGGTCATCCATAGTTCATCGGCGGTGCGCACCTCCGCTTCGCTGATTTCACGCACGGCGTAAGGCATGCCATGGCGCCCGGCCAGTTCGAGCACGACATCATAGGTAATGCCAGCCAGCATCCGGTGATCTTTGGGGGGCGCGAGCAGCAAGCCATTTCTGACTACGAAGATATTGGAGGCGGCGCCTTCGGTCAGGTAGCCCTCGCGCAACATGATCGTTTCAACGCAGCCCGCGTCGATCGCCTGTTGGCGCAGTAATACGTTGGCGAGCAGGGCAACCGTCTTGAGATCACAGCGCAGCCAGCGATTGTCGAGTGCCGAAATAACCGCGATGCCATTTTCACGTTGCGCGCTCGTCGGCGTGATCAAAGGGGCTGTAAAGACAAAGGTGGTCGGCGTTACATCCGGCGGGAAAGCCTGATCGCGCTTATTGTCAGCGCCCCGCGTCACCTGAATGTAGACCGATTGATCCTCGGCGGCGCTGTCGGCGATGACGCGCTCAACGATGGTCCGCCATTGCGCTGCGGGATGGGGGTTGGC
>CAJBIL010000226.1 GCA_903953145.1 uncultured beta proteobacterium | reverse complement strand
GTGTCAACGTACAACTTTGGGCCAGGGATGGGTGACCGATGACATTCTCTCGCTGGGAAAAAAGCTGCTTCATGCGGTGGCGCAACCGATACAGTTCAAGTCGAATGGAATTGTCGAGTTGTTTGTCACGGGGAGCGCTGGCATCAGCCTCTACCCGCGCGACGGCGATAATGCTGAAAGCCTGCTCAAAGCCGCCGATGTGGCGATGCACAGCGCTAAATCGCTCGGTGGCAATGTTTTCAACTTCTTTTCCGAAGAGATGAACCGGCGGCAGTCGACGCGCGTCGTTCTCGAAGGTGCGCTGCGCCGGGCGGTCGAGCAGAACGAACTGCAAGTCCATTACCAGCCCAAGGTCAGCCTGCTGAGCGGCGCGACCGTTGGTGCCGAAGCGCTGGTACGTTGGCCGCAACCGGACGGGAGCATGATCTCGCCGATTGACTTCATTCCGCTGGCCGAGGAAACCGGCCTCATCGTGCCCCTGGGCGAGTGGGTACTGAACACGGTCTGCGCGCAGATGCAGCAGTGGCGAGCGCGGCAACTGCCGGTGCTGCCGATTGCCATCAATCTTTCGGCACGACAATTCCTTCAGCCCGATCTGACCGCGGTCATTCGTGGCGCGCTTGACCGGCACCAACTACAGCCCAACCTGCTTGAAGTGGAAATCACCGAAAGCACGGCGATGATTAACATCGACAAGGCCGTCAATATCCTGCATGAGATCAAAGCGCTTGGCATCATGATTTCGCTCGATGATTTCGGTACCGGCTACTCGTCGCTCAATTATCTCAAGCGTTTTCCGGTCAATCACCTGAAAATCGACCGTGCTTTCGTGCGTGACATCACCACCGACCCGGATGATGCCTTGATCTGCAAGGCGGTGATCGGGTTGGCGCATAACCTGAAGATGAGCGTGATCGCCGAAGGTGTGGAAACCGAGGGGCAGATGAACTACCTGCGCCAGCATCGCTGCGACGAAATGCAGGGCTACTACTTCAGCCGGGCACTGCCTGCCGATGCGTTTGCCGCGCTGCTCAAAGAAGGCCGCTGCCTGACGTTCAGAGATGCGACCGAGAATGCGCAGCGTACTCTGCTGCTGGTTGATGACGATGAAAACATGCTCAGCGCACTGAAGCGCGCGATGCGGCGTAGCGGTTACCGCATCCTGACTGCCGGCAGCGCTGCTGAGGGTTTTGAGTTGCTGGCCACGCATGCGGTGCAGGTGATTATTTCCGATCAGCGCATGCCGGTCATGAGCGGCACCGCTTTTTTGCGCCACGTCAAGGATCTCTATCCGAACACTGTGCGCATCGTGCTTTCCGGTTATACCGAGCTTACTTCAGTCACCGAAGCCATCAATCAGGGTGCCATCTACAAGTTTTTGACCAAGCCATGGGACGACGATGACCTCACCGAAAAGGTGAAAGAGGCCTTCCATTTTTACGATATGCAAAAAGTTGAGCAGAAAGATCCGCAGAACACCGGCCATTAGGTAGGCGAATGTGTTTTTTCTTGGCTCCAGTGTTCTCAGTCTTCAAAAGCGTTGTCTTTGTCTTGGATATATTCACTCATGGAAAACCTCACCCCCGCAGACATCACTCTGGCCTTGCAGCGTTGCGAGACTGAGCCGATTCACCAGATTGGCTTGATCCAGCCGCATGGCGTTATGATCGTGGCCGGCGCTGCGCCGGATCGCTCGGTGTTGCAGGTCAGCGCCAACATTGCCGAGTTTTTCGAGACGACGCCGCAGCGTTGTATCGGACAGGGGCTGGCGCAGTTGATCGGCGATGAGCCGCTGGCAGAGATGGAAACGCAACTGGCACAGGCCGGCAGCGATCCCGGCGCCAGCATTTCGCAGCTGATCTATGCCGTGGTGCGCGGCGATATTCTCGAACTGCACGCCACCGTGCATCCGTCACAAGGACTGCTGATTGTGGAACTGGAGCCAATCCGCAAGGCATATCAAAGCCGCGATGTGAATGATTTGTTCAGCCCCGTGCGCAAGGGGCTGTGGCAGCTTGATGCCGCCGTTGATCTGGCCGGCTATTGTCAGGCGGCGGCTGATCTGGTGCGCCAGGTCGTCGGCTTTGCGCGTGTCATGGTGTATCGCTTCGACCCGAACTGGGAAGGTGAGGTGATTGCGGAAAGCCGCATGCCCGAGGCCGCATCGTATCTGGGCAACCGCTTTCCGGCGGGCGATATTCCGCCGCAGGCGCGTGAGCTATACACCCGCAAGCTGATTCGCGTGGTGGCCGATGTGGCGGCACCTGCCGTGCCGCTGATCCCGGTACTGAACCCGATTACCGGCGCGCCGCTCGATCTGACGTATTCGGTGCTGCGGGCATTTTC
>CAJBIL010000225.1 GCA_903953145.1 uncultured beta proteobacterium | reverse complement strand
TGGTATTTGCCAGCCTACGCGTGGTGACGTCGCGGAATCCAGTGCATGCGGCGCTCTATCTCGTCCTTGCCTTCTTTACGGCGAGTGGCGTGTGGATGCTGCTACAGGCGGAATTTCTGGCCATCTCGCTGGTGCTCGTCTATGTCGGGGCGGTGATGGTACTGTTCCTCTTCGTTGTGATGATGCTTGACATCAACATCGACCGTCTGCGTGAAGGCTTCTGGAGCTATCTGCCGCTCGGCGCGATCATCGCCTTGCTGTTGGTTGCCGAGATGTCCCTCGTGCTGGGTGGCAACTATTTCGATCTGTTTGAGAAGAATGTTCCGCAGACGATGGCGAGTGAAAGCAACGTGCAGGCAATTGGTCGGTTAATGTTCACCGAGTACGTTTATCCGTTTGAACTGGCTTCGGTCATTCTTCTCGTTGGCATCGTCGCTGCAATTGCGCTCACCTACCGCGGCAAGAAGGAAAACAAGGCGGTCAGCCCGTCACAGCAGGTCTTTGTGAAGGCCAAGGATCGTCTCCGCGTTCTACAGATGCCCGCAGAAAAACGCGACTGAGGTGCGACTTTTTCAGCGCGCCTGAAGAACACAAACACGCAGTAAACGTAAGAACTAGAGGTGGTAGCGCATGCGCTGCCACATGCAGAAGGAACCAGGGAGGCACCTTGCTTACACTGTCCCATTTTTTGATTCTCGCCGCGATCCTCTTTGCGATCGGTGTCGTCGGTATCTTCCTTAACAGGAAAAACCTGATCGTCCTTTTGATGTCGATCGAGTTGATGCTGCTCGCGGTTAACATGAATTTCATCGCATTTTCGCATTACATGCATGATCTTGCCGGACAGGTTTTTGTCTTCTTTATCCTGACCGTAGCGGCTGCAGAATCGGCGATTGGCCTAGCGATTCTTGTCGTTTTGTTCCGCAACCTGAAGAGCATCCATGTGGATGATCTGGACAGCCTGAAGGGTTGAACATGGAAATGCAAAAACTCTATCTTCTGGTTCCGCTGGCGCCGTTGGTCGGTGCGATCATCGCCGGTCTATTTTGCCGGCTGATTCCACGCTGGGTCGCGCACACTGCAACCATTCTGGGCGTTACGATCGCCTTCATCGGATCCTGTTTCGTCTTCAGGGACGTGATGGCCGGCAATACCTTTAACGGGCCGGTTTATCAGTGGCTCACCACGGGTGACTACAAGTTTCAAGTCGGCTTCCTGATCGATCAACTGACGGTGACGATGATGCTTGTGGTTACCTTCGTCTCGCTGATGGTGCATATCTACACCATCGGCTACATGCAGGAAGACCCCGGCTATAACCGCTTCTTCAGCTACATCTCTCTGTTTACCTTCTCGATGCTGATGCTGGTGATGAGCAACAACTTCATGCAGCTGTTTTTCGGCTGGGAAGCGGTGGGGCTCGTTTCCTATCTGCTGATCGGTTTCTGGTACACCCGTCCGACCGCAATCTTTGCCAACATGAAGGCCTTCCTGGTTAACCGCGTCGGTGACTTCGGTTTCATCCTTGGCATCGGTCTGGTGCTGGCCTATTGCGGCACGCTTGATTACAAGACCGTCTTTGCCATGGCGCCGTCGCTCGCCGACATGACCATTCCGCTGTTCGGCGCCGGAAGTTCCGTCTCGCTGATGTCGGCGACCTGCATCCTGCTGTTTATTGGCGCCATGGGCAAGTCGGCGCAGGTGCCGCTGCATGTCTGGCTGCCCGACTCGATGGAAGGCCCAACGCCGATCTCTGCACTGATCCATGCCGCGACCATGGTGACTGCCGGCATC
>CAJBIL010000224.1 GCA_903953145.1 uncultured beta proteobacterium | reverse complement strand
ACGGGAAGCGGGCAGCAAGCAGCACACCGGCGTGCTGGCTGACTCCCAAGCCTTTAATAAATCAGGGATCGCTGTGTTTTCGTAGGAGAACAGCGAGACGCGCAAGGCATCCGCACGCGGTTCGCTAAAGCCCAGCGTCGCCCAGAATGCTGACGGGTGCGCTGGTGCGGCCTCAAAGGCTTGCCGGCGAGCCATCAGATCGTTTTCCCGCAGCAAACCGCCTGTATCGGGGGTGAATCCGGGGAAGAAAAAGTATTTGGTCAACAGCAGACGCGGGTGCGGCGAGGGCAGGGCGTGGCAGCCGGCAACCCAGTGTTCGGCGCTCAAATACTCGAGGTTGATCCAGACTGGATGGGGTTCGCATTGCGCCATCGCGGCGAGAAAATGCTCAGGAATCTGGCAGCCAAAGGCTTCAATAACCTGCCGCCCCGGGATTGCCTCAGGAAACGGCATCTGCCAGTGCCGGATCTCGACCCCTTCAATCTGCTGGTTTGAGCGTTGTGGATCTATGGCCGGACAAAGCCGTTGAAACGACGGCAGGTCATCAACCCACAAGCGCACATAACCCCCATGTTCGCTGGCCAGCTGCCGCGCCAGACGCCAGCAAACGCCGATGTCGCCGAAGTTGTCGATGACCGTGCAGAAAATATCCCAGTCGGGGCGTTGATCGGTGGGCATGGGCAGCATGGTTGGCAAATCGGTCAAAAGGGCGCGTGATAACATCGGGATCGCCATCCTACCTCAGCACTCAATCCCGCGCGATTGACGCCCCCAGCCATGACCGAAGCGTTCGATTCAAAAACACTGCTCGCGACCCTGACCGAACTGCCGGGCGTTTATCGAATGCTCGATGCGGCGGATAAGGTGTTGTATGTCGGCAAGGCAAAAATCCTGAAGATACGCGTCGCATCGTATTTTCGTGAGAACCACCCCAGCCCACGCATTGCCTTGATGGTTGCCCAGATTGCCAAGGTGGAAACAACCGTGACGCGCTCCGAGGCCGAGGCGCTGCTGCTTGAAAACAATCTCATCAAAAGTCTGGCACCACGCTACAACATTCTGTTTCGTGACGATAAATCCTATCCCTACATTGTTTTAACGCGTGACAAGTACCCGCGCCTTGCCTTTTTCCGGGGCAGTACGGATAAGCGAGCGGATTATTTTGGCCCTTTTCCCTCGTCACTTGCGGTGCGTGACAGCGTGCATCTGTTGCAGAAGATGTTTCGCCTGCGTACCTGTGAAAGCTCCGTGTTCAATAACCGCACGCGCCCCTGTCTGCTGTACCAGATCAAACGGTGCTCCGCGCCGTGCGTTGATCTGATCGCCCCGGAGGCGTATGCACAGGACGTTCAGATGGCGTCGATGTTTCTGCAAGGTCGTCAGCAGGAGGTGATCGGGCGGTTGACGAGCGCGATGGATGACGCGGCAACACAGCTTGCTTTTGAGCAGGCAGCAATCTACCGCGACCAGATTCAATCCCTGCGCCACGTTCAGGACAAGCAGTATGTCGAGAGTAACCGGGGCGAAGACGTGGATATCGTGGCCGCGGTAGAGGAGGGCGGTATCATCTGCGTCAATCTCGCCATGGTGCGCGGTGGCCGTCATCTCGGCGACAAGCCGCAGTTCCCAAGCAATGCCGCTGACTCGTCAACCATCGAAGCCCTCTCTGCTTTTTTGCATCAGCATTACCTCGCGCACCCCATCCCCACGCGTATTCTCGTCAATCTTCCACAGGTCGATCTTGAGGTTGCCGACGTACTGAGTGAGTTAGCCGGGCGACCCGTGCCGATTGTCGAACCACGGCTCACCATGCAAAAAATCTGGGTCGAAATGGCTGAGCAGAACGGCAAACTCGCCATTGTGGCTCGTCGCAGCGCCCTGTCGCTCCAAGGCCGGCGACTTGAGGCCTTATGTGAGCAATTCGGCCTTGAAGCGGAAGCGGGCAAGGAAGCGCGCATCGAATGCTTTGACATCAGCCACACGCAGGGCGAGGCTACGGTTGCATCGTGCGTGGTGTATCAGGGGGATGGCATGCGTAAATCCGACTATCGCCGCTTCAATATCAAAGACATCCAGCCCGGCGATGACTACGCAGCCATCCGGCAGGCCGTGTTTCGGCGTTATGAAAAAGTAGCATCGGGCGAGAGTGTCGCCCCATTACTGATTCTGATTGATGGCGGCAAAGGGCAGGT
>CAJBIL010000223.1 GCA_903953145.1 uncultured beta proteobacterium | reverse complement strand
GGGTCTTTCTCCATCGCTTTCAAGCGCGTGCGCTGCCCGTCTTTCGAGAGATGGAACCAGAACTTGAGAACCAGCGCGCCTTCATTGACCAACATCGCCTCGAAGCGGTTGATCTGATCCATGCGCTGATCAAGGTCGCCTTTGTCGAGCTGGCCGAGGATACGGTCGCGAATCGGGTCGGAATACCACGAGCCGGCAAAAACGCCGGTTCGCCCCTTTGGCGGCAGGGCGCGCCAGTAGCGCCACATGTACGGGCGCTCGACTTCTTCATCGCTCGGCGCGGAAAAAGCCAGCGTCGAGAGATAGCGCGGGTCCATCCATTCGTAGAGCACATTGATCGTCTCGCCCTTGCCCGAGCCATCAACACCGCTGATCAGGATCACGACCGGAAATTTGCCGTTCTCGCGCAAATCGAATTGCGCGTCGAGCAAACCTGCGCGCAATTTTGGCACTTCTGCACGGAAGGTTTCCTTGTCGATGGTGTGCCCCAACTCTGCCGATTCAAACATGATTCACGCCCATTTCTGCTTTCATTCCCACTTCCTCCCTGAAGTCACCCCATAAGCACTGCATTGCCGCAAGTGCGGCCAGACCTGCCGTTTCGGTACGCAAAATGCGTGGCCCGAGACGAATTGCGATGAAGCCGGCCGCACTGGCCTGCGCCATTTCCTCCGGCGCCAGCCCGCCCTCGGCACCGATCAATAACTCGATATGTGTTTCCTGTGCGGGCTGCGGCAAGGTGGCCAGCGTGTGCTGCGCGCCCGGCGCCAGCATCAGGCGCAGCACACCCGCTGCCGGCGGCTGCGACAGCCAGCGTTCGAGCCCGGTCAGTGCAGCGACCGCCGGCACGCGATTCCGCCCACATTGCTCGCAAGCCGAAGCGACGACGCCGCGCCAGTGCTCAACGCGGCGTGCGGCACGCTCGCCGTCGAGGCGCACCACACTGCGCCGCGCGGTCACCGGCACAATCTGCTTGACGCCCAGCTCAACGGCTTTCTGCACTGTCAGATCCATTTTCTCACCGGCCTGCAAGGCTTGCACCAGCGTGATTGAAAGCGGTGATTCGCGCTCGATGTCACGCCACGCCAGCACCTCAACCGCCACCCGATCGCGCTCGACGCTGATAATCCGCGCCGAATACTCGCCGCCATTGGCATCGAACAAAGTCAGCGCATCATCAACGCGTAAACGCAAAACCCTTGCCGCGTGGCGTGCGGCGCCTTCGGGGAGGTCGGTGCGCGCGCCGGCAGCAAGCGCTATCGGGCAGTAAAAGCGGGGAGAATTAACAGCCATATTCATGGTGATATTATAGAGTCATCGATCTTAAATGGCGCTGTTGATAAGTGTGCTGACTCAAACAAGGCATCGGCCCGCAAGGCGCATGGAATGGTCATCTAGCAATGATATCGCTGAAGATCGTTTATCCATGCGCTTCTTCAGCCATGCTATCGCTAGATGACCATTCCATGCGCCCTCCAGCCAACCGCCTTGCAGAAGGCTGCACAAGGTAAAATGCTGGCCGGCGTTGATGCGACCTTGCCTGCCCTTGTTTCATCCCTGACCGAACCCCTCGAAACTGCCGGAGACTGACCCCATGCGCCGCATCACGCTGAGCCGCTATCTCATTGAAGAACAACGCGAGAAAGGCAAAATTAACGCCGACTTACGCCTGCTGATCGAAGTCGTCGCGCGCGCCTGCAAGCGCATTGCCATTGCCATCGGCAAAGGCGGGCTGGGCGAGGTGCTGGGCGAAGCCGGCAGCGATAATGTGCAAGGCGAGGCGCAAAAAAAGCTCGACGTCCTCTCCAACGATATTTTTCTCGAAGCAAACGAATGGGGCGGCCATCTCGCCGGCATGGCGTCCGAGGAGATGGAGCTGCCGCACGCCATCCCGAACCGTTATCCGCAGGGCGAATACCTGCTGCTTTTCGACCCGCTCGATGGCTCCTCCAACATCGACATCAACGTTTCGGTCGGTACGATTTTTTCGGTGCTGCGCAGTGCGGAAGGCTGCGACCCGACGCAAAGCGAGGCCTTTCTGCAAGCCGGCACTGAGCAGGTTGCCGCCGGTTATGCGGTTTATGGCCCGACCACGCTGCTCGTGCTCACCGTCGGCAATGGCGTTGTCTGCTTCACGCTTGACCGCGAACTAGGCTCCTTTGTGCTAACGCAGGAGAATCTCCAGATACCGCCGGAGACGCAGGAGTTTGCCATCAACATGTCAAACATGCGGCACTGGGAAACGCCGGTCAAACGTTACATCGATGAATTGCTGGCGGGTAAAACTGGCCCGCGCGGCAAGGATTTCAATATGCGCTGGGTGGCCTCGATGGTGGCCGACGTGCATCGCATCATGACGCGCGGCGGCATCTTCCTCTACCCGCTTGACAGCAAGATCGCCGCACAGGGCGGCAAGCTGCGCCTGATGTACGAAGCCAATCCGATGGCCTTCATCGTCGAACAGGCCGGCGGCGCGGCAACAACCGGCCACGGCCGCATTCTCGACCTTCAGCCAAGCGGGCTGCACCAGCGCGTGCCCGTCATCCTTGGCTCGAAAAACGAAGTTGCCATCGTCGACAGCTATCACCGGAAGGCTTGAGCAAACCATGTCGGCCACTCACCCGATCATCGCCGTGACTGGCGCTTCCGGCGCCGGAACAACCAAGGTCACGCGCACCTTCCAGCAGATTTTCTGGCGTGAAAATGTCAATGGTGCCTTTGTTGAAGGCGACAGCTTCCACCTTTATTCACGCCATGAAATGGAGCGCCAGATCGATCTGGCCGAACGTAACGGACTGCCCGTGCCCTCGCATTTCGGGCCGGAAGGTAACGACTTCGCCGGCATTGAAGCCCTCTTCCGCGAATATGGCGAAACCGGCAGCGGCCGTTACCGGCACTACATCCATAACGAGGTCGAGGCGGCCGAGCTGGGTGGCGAGATCGGCACCTTCACCGACTGGGAAGACATCAAGGCCAATACTGACATCCTGCTTTACGAAGGGCTGCACGGCGCGGTGAAGACCGAAACGGTCGATGTCACCGGTTACCCGGATCTGATCATCGGCGTTGTCCCTACGGTCAATCTTGAATGGATTCAGAAAATCCATCGCGACACCCGCAAGCGCGGCCATTCGCTCGAAGCGGTCACCAACAACATCCTGCGCCGCATGGCCGACTACGTGCACTACATCACGCCGCAGTTTTCGCGCACGCACATCAATTTCCAGCGCGTGCCGGTGGTCGATACCTCGAACCCCTTCATCGCCAACGACATCCCGAGTCAGGACGAATCCTTTGTCGTTATCCGCTTCGCCGATCCGCGCGGCGTCGACTTCCCTTACCTGCTGACGATGATCGACCAGTCCTTCATGTCGCGCCCGAATACCATTGTCGTTCCGGGCGGAAAAATGCCACTGGCCATGCAATTGATCCTGACGCCGATGATCTGGAAGATGATGGAACGCCGGCAGGCGGTTGTTCGGGGCTGATGTGTAATCTTAAAAACTGTAATGCTAACCACGGCGGACACAGCGAACACAGCGAAAACAAGGGGTTGAACCTTTCGCATCGCATCACCCGGCGGGTGATTTGAAAATTATATGCAAGTACTTGGCTTTTCGCTGTGCCCGCCGTGCTCGCCGTGGTCAACTGCTTTTTCTAGATTTATTCCTTGCCGCTTAACCGAAGCGGGCAATAAAGCCCTCGATTTCTGCGTCCAGTTCGGCATGAGCGGTCAGCCCTTGGCGCCAGCGTTCGGGG
>CAJBIL010000222.1 GCA_903953145.1 uncultured beta proteobacterium | reverse complement strand
GGCGACCATCGAGATCACCACATCAACGACGCGGGCGACTTCGGCCGGGCTGGACGCGCCTTGCGCACCGGCATCGAGCAACGGCTGCATCGACTCGGCGCGCCGCGCCCAGACCGTCACCTCATGCCCGCCCTGTAAAAGATTAAGCGCCATCGGGCGCCCCATGATGCCCAGGCCGATGAATCCGACTTTCATTACTAATCCTCCATGGGATGGTTGAACGCCTGGCAAGCGTTTCATACGACGAATTTAACGAAAAATCGAACGATCAATCGCAGCACTAATCCGGGAACAAGCCGGTCACAACATCTTTTAGTGCCTGCATCGAGATGGGCTTGATCAGGACGGTGTTAAAGCCGTTGGCCAGGAACCGTGCAATATCCACCTGCATGGCATGCGCGGTGTAGGCCACAATCGGCAGCGTGGCGAAGGCAGGGTCGCTGCGTAATTGCTTGCACACCTCTTCGCCGCAGAGGTCGGGCATGCTGATGTCGAGCAGCACGAGATCGACGGGCGGATTGGCCGCCAGCCAGCCGATGACGGCGCTACCGCCGCCCACTTCGGCAACCTGCCAACCCAGCTTGGTGAAAATGGCCATCGCCAGTTTGCGATTGACCAGCACGTCGTCAACGACCAGAACACGCCTGGCCGGGCTGGCTGGATTGGCTGGACTGTTGATCATGCGGCACTCCCATTCGCTGCGGGCAGGATGATGTGGAAAGTCGAGCCGGCGCCGGGCGTCGACTGCACGCCGATCTCGCCGCCCATGTGTTCGACGAGTTCCTTGGCCAGCGTCAGCCCGAGGCCGGTGCCTTCGTGGCTACGCGTCAGGAAGGCTTCGCTCTGGCGGAATTTCTCGAAAATAAACGCCTGCTCTGCCGGATCAATGCCGATCCCGGTGTCGACTACTTCAATACGCAGACGACTGGCGGCTGGCACCCCCTCATCGAGCATCGCAGCGCGTATCGTGACGCCCCCCTGATCGGTGAATTTCAGCGCATTGCTGATCAGATTGAGCAAAATCTGACGCAGACGCACATCATCAGCGAAAACATGTTGCGGCAAACCTTCCGATACCAGCTCAAGCGACAGGTTTTTCTTCTGGGCATGACCACGCTGCCCGGCGACCACCTCGCGCAGCAGATCGGGCAGGTCGATCAATGTCAGATTGAAATCCATGCGGCCCGCTTCGATTTTGGCCAGATCGAGCACCGCACTGACCAGCGCAAGCAGATGCTCGCCACTGGTTTTGATCGTTTGCGCGTATTCGCGCTGCGTCGGGTCTTCCAGCTCGACTTCGAGCAGTTCGGCAAAACCGAGGATGCCGTTGAGCGGCGTGCGTAGTTCGTGCGACATATTGGCCAGAAACTCGCTCTTCATGCGGTTTGCTTCTTCAGCCGAAATCCGCGCCTCCTCCAGCCGGCCAAACGACTGCTGCACCTCATTCGCCATGTGGTTGAAGGATTTTGCCAGATCGGCCATTTCGTCCGCGCCGCGCACCGGCAAACGATAGGCCAGATCGCCCTCCTGGAAACGGCGAATACCGCTGCTCATTTCAGTAATCCGGTCGGTCAGTGCGCTCGCCATCCAGATGGCGATGGCGATCACCATCGCGATCATCACCACCGTGTACGCGCTCAGGCCGAAAGCCGTACTGCTCAGATTCTGGTCGATGGTGCTCAGCAAACCCTCACGCTCCGCCTTGAGCTTGCCCTCGGCAGTGGCAATCAGCGCATCAATACGCTGGCCGGATTCGGTTGCGGCCTTGTGGAAGTCATCGACATTGGCGCCAATCGTCACATAGCCGAAGCCGCGTTTGCTGGCGCCGTACTGGCCGGTGTAATAGGGAATCGTCGCCGCCGTTGTCAGCTTCCACAAACCGGAGAAGAAGATCACAAAGGAGCCGGAACCGCCATGCTCGGTCAGCGCATCCCAGCCGTGGCACTGTGGTGAAAAATTGAGGTAACGGCAATCAAGACCAACCCGGCCGGATTTACCCGACTCGGGCGCCGGCTTACGCTTTAGCGATTGATCATTAAAAGGCGGCACTGTCGGCTGAAACTCGGCCCACGGTTTGCCACTAGACTGCCATGCTGCCCACAATTCGCCATCCAGCCACGGCACAGCCGGCTGGCCGGTTTCCGGGTCATAACCAACAAAGAAATAGTCGCGCGGATGCGAGATTGCGCGGCTCTTCTGGTCCCAGATAAAAGCGTAATTACCCGATGCCGGGTCGG
>CAJBIL010000221.1 GCA_903953145.1 uncultured beta proteobacterium | reverse complement strand
CGTACTGACCAGCACCTTCCTTACACAGCGTCTTCAGACTGAGTTGGTGTATGCGGCCATGCTCAGTGCAATCAAAACGCTCAATCAGCAATACGTTCTTGCCACCCATTTTTTCCAGCTTTACTGACGGAGGCTGCAGCCCCGCTGCCTCCGCCAACATCATCGCCACATATTCCAATGCCGGCACATCGAGCGCCCCGTCGCGATTCACCGATGGAAATTTAGCAATCCAGCGTTTTCCATACGCCGTCAGCAACACCTTTGGCCGCGCACCCCCCGGTGATGTTCCGGTTGCGAACAATCGCCGCAAGGCGGCTGAATTTCCCGCATCAATATTGCGTTCAACGTCGTGCGCGGCTGCCATCAACGCGGCTAAGCTAACATCATCGGCTGAATCGATGTCGCGCACCGGCATGCCAAAACCGATAGCCCCAAGTGCATGCCGCCCCGTTTCCAGAATGTAACGCTCCGGCGTGCGCTGACTGATCGGCAATCGGTTTTTCAAATCAATGAGATGTCGCCCCCAATCATCGGGAAGCGCATCGTCCAGCACAGCCAGCGGTGGTGCAAGATGGCTCGACTGAAACTCGCCGCGCCGTAGCGGAAGCGACTCCGGATCGATGGGGAATCCTGTCCGCAACCATTCATCGGTGTAGCGAAAACTGCTTGGGCATGTGCCATCGGGCTTGAGCAATCCAAACGCCAACTCGCCAACGAAAACATCAGCGCCATCCGGTAACGTCAGCCAAATTTTATGAATTGCCACGACGCGACTGCCCTATTCGTTTGCGTCCCTCATAGCTATCAAACAGACTCCCCTGTGGCAGCAGGGCATCCAGTTCGCGCAGACGATCTAAAACCCAAAAAGCGGCAATCCAGTAGCCGATTGCCACTTTGGGATCCCCATTTTCCATGGCGCGCACGGTTCTGACAGAAGCACCGATTCGCTCGGCAAACACCGACTGTGCGTCGTGCCTAGCAATGCGCGCCTCACGCAGCCGTGCTCCAAGACGGGTCAGAGAATCACATCCAATACCTTCTATAGATCGCATAGATTCATTATATGCACTCTATTGCTGCTTATGAGTATCTTTGATGTACCTACCCTAAAAACCTTGCTGCTTGCCACAGAGCGCACAGCGCCAAGATCGCGTAGTAGCCCGTTATTTCGCGCATGATCCTGTGTCCTGCAAAATGAATCCGATTCCACGGCTCTGCCTTGGCAACGGCGTTATGCACTGCCAGGCACCGGACTCCAGTGCACCGAGATCGCCTTCCAGCCGTTCGAGCAGCGCAAGATCAGCGCCCGTGCGTTTCCAGTTGGCGAAAATCAGGCGCGATAATTCTCTGGAAAACTCGCCCGCTACCTGTGCGGAGGTCGTCAGCACCATCAGGAAAGCCGCTACCACAGCGCGCTCTGGCCAGCCTTCCGAGAACAGGTCACGTAGATGATTCGCCACCTCGGTGGATAAGCCGTAATCCTCCAGCGATTCAATGGATGAAGGAATCGATTTCGGGTCGAGAAACGCTTCCAACCCGGCGGTGAGATTGGCGACGAAACTTTGTGGCGTTGAGATATCACCCAGTGCATCCGTCTGACGAAGCATCGCCTCCTGATGACCGTTCGCCAGAGCGGGGCGCGCCGTCGCAATCATTGAAGCGCTGCCGAACAGTGCCGACAAAATCTGCTGCGAACGATCTTCGGGCGTCTTTTTGAGAAACTCCGGAATATCGTATTTGCCAAGCCGCCCCGATTTAATCCCCGCCGAATCGGCCGGCGAACGTTTTTTGTTCACTGTCGCAGCATTTGGTCGATTCAGGTTTCCACCAGCCGAATGGGCAACATCCGCGCCCGTTCCGCCCCATCCGGCGGGGAGCATGTGAGACACCTTGGACAATTCCGGCATCAATGCTGCCGGGTTACTCCGCTCGGCGGCAACGATCAGACAGGTTTGTTCTGAAAGTAACTGGTGCTGCAACGCAAGTGACAATTTGTCTTCGTCCGACGTTGTCGGTGCGGCGATCCGAAGGGCGGCCGCCATGCGCGGAAAATCTGCCCAGGCGGTCATGGAAACGACCGCTTCCACATCGACGATCCGCCCCTGCGCGTCTTCGACACCCATAAACACCGAAGCGGGTATTTCACCCGTCATTCCGGCGAAGACCTGTAGCGTGTCCCCGGAAAATGCCGACTTGGTCATTGGGGTGAACCAGGCCGGTTTTGCGCCCAGCTTGATCCCCTTGATGGTCATGCGGGGCTGCCGCAAGCGGTGAAACTGCACAAGAATGCGCTCGGCAATACCTTCTTGCGGTGAGACGAACTCACACGCACCGCCGGTTTCTCTGGCCACGTCGCTAAGCAAACCCGCATCGGCCGACAACCCGACGCCGATGGTGAATATACGGTGACCGGAGGCCGTCGCCGCCGTGACGATGGCCTCGCGATCCCACACCTGCCCGTCGGTAATGAGCAGTATTTGTTGTGGCGGCACATCATGGCCGGGTTCCACCTTGTTCTTGTCCAGAATCGACCGGATGTTTCCGGTTTTACCCGGCGAGTTGTTTGGCGCAGCGCCCGACTGTTTCAGCACCGAACGCAGGGCGTGGGCGGTTTCAGAGCCGCCCATGGTGGCATCCAGTGTTTCCAGCCGCTTCCAGGCCGTCGTAATGTTGCCCGCTTCAGCCGGCACCAGATCATTCCAGAAATGTTCAACCTTGCTGCCAAACAGCGCGATGTTGAAATAGTCACCGGGACGCAACTGATTCAGAATCTCCAAGGCCGCTTTGCGCGCCTGAGCAATGCTGATGCCGGCCATTGAACCGGAACAATCAATCAGCACCTTCAAACGCAAGGGCAGTTCTTCCGATTTCGGCAACAATGGCACATGAAACGCAGCAAGAATCACTTTTTCGCCACTGCCATCGTTGCCATCGTTGCCATCCTTGCCCGCCGCATCAAACACCAGCGCGTGGCTTTCCTCGCTGCCCTTCATCAACAACACAAAATCGCGGTCGAGCATGGCGTTGCCAGCCAACCGGATTTGCAACTGCTTGTCGCCACGCGTCGTTGAAACAGGATGCGTGGGGCAGGCAATTTCACCCTCGGCCAGATGGCCTTCCACCGTCAGGCACAATTCAAACGGATAGGCGTTCAGCAAGTTGGTTTCCGGCACCTGATGTGAGGCCAGCCCGGTTTTTTCCGGCTGACCGTAACGCGGTGCCAGTGTGGTCGGCAACATCAGGCGCACGCGCTCGCCATGCCAGGACAACATCAACGCATAACGATAGCTGACCACCGCTGATTCTCCGGGCATCAGGTTGCCAAGGTTCATCGTGTGCAGCCCCGCAGCACTGACTTCCACCATCAGAGCAGTATTGCCGTCCGTGATGACTTCTTCGTACTGCCTTTCAGCCAGTGGGCGTTTGATGACGTGCGCCTGCAGGTGCCGCCCCCCGATCTCAAGATCCACAGAAAGCAGCACCGCGCCAATCGGCAATGGAAAGGTATAGATCGCCTCGATACCCCCGGGGCGCTGATTGCTGAAGTGCTGTGTAGCAATGATTTCTGCCAGATTGCCGCGCACCCGGCCTTCCACACGCACCCGCTGCAGCGCGACGGCCACGCCATCATTGGCGCGCAAAATGGATTCGGGAAGCCCCTTATTCAGTAGCGTCATCATTGCCCTCGCAGTGTTCACCGTGTACGTTCAGGGACTGATACAGCGCCATCACGCCCCGGAAAAGTTTTCGCACATCTTCGGGGCTCATGCCCGCCCGGCCGGGTTCCAGCGTTAGTTCAAGCCCATCGGCAATCACCAGATGGCTCCACACTTCGACCGACCCCGCCCCCCGTGGCCGGACAGGCGGCAGCGCCGATGCGTCCGGGTCGGCAAGAATTTCACGGATGCGGTCCAGCGACAGGCCGGCCTGCTGCCATTTGCGTATCGTCAGCAGTTGCTCCAGATGCACCGCGGTGTAAAACGCCGCACGCTTTTCGCCGACAGGTCGATCGACCAGCCCCTGCTGAATGTAATAGCGCACGGTGCGGCGCGGCAACTCCACCAGTGCGGCCAGTTCGTCGATGGAATAGCTGGGCGCGGATATCTCGTTCATAGCGCGATTTATAGACACTCTTGCTGTATCTGTCAAGTGTCAATAACTGCCGCACCAATGCAATCCATGAATTAAAAAGTGTGGCGATCATCGCCTGAACCGAAATGTTCCGATGACATAAGCGCCAGCCTGCGCAGCGCCGGCGCTGACGGCATCGACCACCTTGCGCCCTGCCGATTTTTCCGGCAAACCGTCCTGCACGATCTCAACCGGGGTATGTCGTCGCCCGCGTGCTGTTTCGCGCGTGGCAGCGTCATTGCCTTCCGCCAGTGCGTTGGCCGCCATCAAAGACTGGTGGCCTTCCAGCGGCAGGGTGACCGGAAGATCATGGTACGCCGCCGGCTGAATCACCGCATCCACGAGCAAGTGATAGGCCAGGCCGGCACTGGTGCCAATGGCCAAGCTCTCGGTCAGCGGCCGACCGATGCGGGCAAGACCGTCCCAGATCGAATCATGATCCACCGGCAGTTTGCCATGCACCTCGGCAGACAAGTCTGCCATGGCCAGCAGCATGCCCTCGACAACAATGCCGGCAATAATCGTGTGAGTTAGCGGCGAACGGTGCGCGCCGATCCCGGCCAGCAGATCAAGATCGGGAATGCCGCCGTTGCCATCCAGCCCGCCAGAACCCGCAGAAAACCCCAGCAGCCCACCCAGCACCGCAGGAGCCGTCGTTCGTGGATCGCGGATCAACGCCCGCGACACCGTCACCATCAGCCGCATGCCATCGCGGCCAACGGCGAGCGTGCCATCAATGGCGGCGGCCGTGCGATCGCCCAGATGGGCAGAAAGTCGACGCTGGCGATACGCCGAAAACAAACCCAGCAACTCACCGCCGCCACTACGCGACAGCAACACCGCCAGTTTGGCCAACCCACCCACGCGCCGGCCGGCCAGCATCAGCAAACGCTTTGCGCAGCGCAGCCCCCAAGCCTTCAGGGCTTCCCGTTCCATGCGCGAAAGTGCGAATTCAAGTTCCTTGCACAACCGCGCCGCACGCGAATCGGCAAAGCCGGACGTTGCAGCAGCGAAGCGGGCGGTGGCGGTGGTCATCATCAACATTCCTTTCAGAATAGCGTCTCGCAATCTTCCATCTCCAGATTGCAGCGGGCTTGCGCAGCAGCTTCCCGGCGGAATACATCCATCGCGGAGCGGGTGGGTCGGGAGAGTCTATAGGCGTCTTCCATTGCCTGAACAACAGCAAATGCCGCCTGATCGACGCGCGCCGGTGGTGACGCATTGGCAAAACCGTTGATCTCGGCAATCGCCCAGCAGCCGGGTGCGGATTCTTCAACGGTCAGGCTGGCGACACGCTCACCGGTTTTACCGTAGCGCACAGAAAATGCGCGCAACATTCCTGCGCGGCAATGCCGACCATAGGAGCCAATGCAGTGCGCCATGGCAGCGCCCTCCACCGCCAGCGCAGCGTCGGAAGCCAACGCGGTGAAGCGAAAGCCACTCCATTCCACCTTGCGCACAAAGGGTGGCCACTCATCGAGTTTGTCTGATGTCGTGCCTGATGTTGTGACAGCTTTCGCGGCATTCAACTTTTGCCATTCGGCAAAGCGACGTTCCAGCGCCGGCCATCCTGCTTTCAGCAATCCGGCATCCGCTGTGGCGTGCAGGTCGCCAGAAAAGAACCACACAGCCAGTGGCGTAATCCGCTCAGCAATCCATCGTTCCAACGATGCAGATTGATATCCGGTTTCATAGGTTGCCGCCAGACACGCCTTCCATGCAGCGCGCAAAAAATGTGCAGGCACGGCATGCAGATGCTGTCGCGGAATCGCCCAGTCGCGCATCGCCGCTAACCGCCCAGCCGGCACAATCGATTGGTGCGTTACTTCGGTATTTGTAGAACATCTTGTAATTGGGGAAGCCAATGCTGAGGCTCGATGCTTCCGAGTAGCCATCTGCGCGAAGCAGATCATTGGCGACAAAGCTGCCGG
>CAJBIL010000220.1 GCA_903953145.1 uncultured beta proteobacterium | reverse complement strand
TGCTCGGCGGCCATTGTTCCCGCTGGCGGTGGCGGGAAAGCGAGGAAATCTGCCGACTTCTATCGCTTGTACCGCATTGATCTGCTGCTGACACTGGTTGCCATGGGACTCTTTACCGGCGTGCTGTGGGCGCTGGCAAAAGATGGTGTTCTGGATTTCTACGATGGTCTGGTGCTGGTTGCCCTGTTTCTGTTCTGGCAGATTCTGCATGTCTTCGAAGTGCTCAAAACCAATGTCCGCAAAAACCGCAGCCTCCACTGGACGATCATCATCGATCTGCTCCTGATTGCAGCATGTGCCTACGGCATTTATCTCAGCGTTGACCACCTCGTCACCTGGGTTGAAAAGGGCGATAGCCGCCTCTTCACGATGGCGGATCTGGGCTGGTTAAGCGGCGTGCTGATGGTGCTGCCCAATGCAATTCTGGCGATCTACTATGCCCGCGCAGGGCGTCAGGACATCGTTGTCAGTTCGCAGATTGGTGACGCGCATATCTGCATACCGATGTGCATCGGGCTCTATGCGCTGTTCGATCCGATCAGCATTCCGGGCTTCTTTCAGACGGGCACCGTCATCATCCTCGGGGCGGCGGCACTTTACTTTGTCCTGATTGCCGCATTGGGTCGCCTGCACCGCTGGCTGGGGCTTGGCTTTCTGGGCGCATATACCGTGTTCGCCTATCAGGGACTTGTTCGCTGAAACTTAAAATGCAGTGCGGCTTTACGCATCAGCGAAGGTGGGAAGTTCGCCGATAAGCCGGGTTCTGTCTTGGACAGTCATTCCTCTGGGACCGCCATTGCTGACGGCCTCAAGCAGCCTACCCGGACACGACGCGAGCCACGTCATAGTGTCCTTATTTGGCCTTGCTCCGGATGGGGTTTGCCGTGCCGTTTCTGTTACCAGAAACGCGGTGGGCTCTTACTCCACCATTTCACCCTTGCCGGCTCAACTTCCTTGCGGAAAATCGAACTTGGGCGGTATCTTTCTGTTGCACTTTCCGTCACCTTGGGTTTTTCAACTTATAGTGCCCGGCCGTTAGCCGGCATCCCGCTCTATGGAGCCCGGACTTTCCTCCCACCCGCCACTTGCATGGCGGATCAGCGACTGTCTGGCGAACTTCCCGCAACCATTGTACGCGCAGCGCGGCGGCGGCTGGTTGCAAGTTGTTCAGGTCATACTACTGAAAAGTCGACGCTGACAGGACGGTGCAGCGATTCAGCTACGTAGCACGGAGAACCGACGAAACATCGATAGCGGCATGGGAACCTGAAGGCGCCAGATAATTGACATGGGTTTGTCTCCGGAAGGCGCACCTTCCAGACATACAGAACCCAGCGCACAATAAGAATCATCACGTGTTTCACGAACGAATAGCTGAAAACTCCAGCCGTTTCCTGGACTCTCGATATATCGCCGACCTGCTGTTGTGGTCTGACCGGCCGAGTTCTGGGTCTGCCAATGGAATAGTTCCGGGCTTATCGCATAGTCATGATAGGCAACACGATCATGAAATCCTTCACGCTTATCCAAGGTCACGAATAAGAGCTCAATCTTTTCGTCACCCATCGCCAAGACTCCCGACTGAGACGGTGGCCGACGAGTGGCATTCATCCAACCCGTTGCAGTGAGAATCTCGCGGCGACTGTAAGCACCATGCAGGATGATCGGCCATTGAGCAGGTAGGCCAGGACAAGGTATCGCGTCGAGATCGCTGCGCTCGTCCAGGCAGGCACAAAGCTCACCAAGTTCTTCACGCATCCGCGGCGAGTCGTCGAGTCGCTGAAGAAACGCCAGCCCATCCATCAAGTCGGTACGATTTCCGAACACTTGATAGGCCAGCATTTGAATCAGGCGCTGCTGGCTCGGCTCAAGATCACCCCAGCAGCTTGCGCCTTCGCGTGCAACGCGGGAAAACAACGCGAGACGTGGTGGGTCGTTGACGTGAAGTAGCGCATTGAAATGTTTACCAAGGTAATCCTCGTCATTCCCAATTTCGCGTTGCTCCAACCCAGCTGCGCGACGCAATGCTGTCCACCCACGGCTGCGGTAAATATCTTCCAGGTCTATACATTGCTCGCGCAGAAACATGGCCAGCGTCACCGCCTCACGCGGACGCCCCGCTGCGAATGCGCACAGTTCGGCGGTTAATCGTCGCCACGTCTGGTTGGTGATTTCACGCAACGATTCCAGAATTCGTTGTCGCGCGACTTTGTCGAATTGCATGTGGCAGCCGGGCGGCAAGGAGGTAAAACCTTCCTGAAGCTCATGCATGAATTGTCGTCGCGTCAAGCCGGTGATGGCTTGATACAGCCGATCAAAACGGAACCCTTCTTGGTAAGTTCCAACGAAATCCAAGACAAGGCAACTCTCCTTGCCGTCGGCCAAGCGCAAGCCACGTCCCAGTTGCTGCTGAAAAACAACCGGGCTTTGCGTCGGACGCAGGAACAGGATGGTGTTCGCATCAGGTATGTCGATGCCCTCGTTGTAGAGATCGCAAGTGCATATAACCTTGATCTGCCCCGATGACAACATGGCGGGCGCGGCCGCGCGCTGTGCCGATGGCGTCTCACTGGTGACCGCCATGGCGGGGAGTCCATGATCGGAAAAATACTTCGCCATAAATTCGGTATGTCTGACATTGACACAGAAGGCCAGCGCACGCATGGCATCCTTGTCGGCAACGTAACGCTCCATCGTTGTGGCCACCAAGCGCGCCCGCATGTGATCGCCCGTCAGGATTTCGCCCAACCGGGCAACTTCAGCGGCGCTATTTCCCCAAGGCACATCACGAAAATTTGTTTCATCCTGCGCGGCGTAATACTCAAACGGCGCTAATAATTGCTGATCGAGCGCATCCCACAAACGCAACTCAACTGCGGGAGAACCGTCCGGACGTGGTTGGAAGAAATCAGCAATGGGTGCACCATCAGTACGCTCTGGTGTTGCAGTCAGACCGAGAAACACGGATGGCCGGATGCCACGCGCAAAACTGGCAAACGAGGCCGCCGGCAAGTGATGGCATTCATCCACAACCACCATGTGCCAGTGGTCGGCACCACAGGTTTCCAGAAGGCGTGCAGCGGTTACGCTTTGTATCGTGGCAAAGAGATGGTCGTTGGTTTGTGGATGTCGCCCGTCAGCCAACAAATCACCAAAATCAGGGCGTCGCAGAATCTGACGAAAGGTGGTCATCGCTTGCGTCAGTATCTCGATGCGATGCGCGACAAACAGCAGACGTGGCGGCGAACCGAGTTCATCCACGATGCGCTTGTAATCGAATGCGGCAACCACAGTCTTGCCCGTTCCGGTGGCAGCAACCAAAAGGTTACGTGAGCGTCCGTGCCGACGCTCGGCCTGCAAGCGATCAAGCATGGCTTGCTGGAAAGCCTTTGGTCGAAGATCAAACCAGGTAAACAATCCGGGCACAACATTTCCCTGCCCGGGAGAACGCGCTTCGCCAAGTGCGATGCGCAGGCGTTCGCACTGTCCTTCGTCACGGGCATCAAATGCCTGGAACTCGGGATCATTCCATAGCGTTTCGAAATGCGCCTCTGCGGCGGCGAACAAATCTCTCTGGCCGGTCTGGGTAAATTTCACCGTCCATTCAATCCCACCAAGCATGGCGGCGGCTGACAGATTGGCGCTGCCGACGAAGGCCGAACCAAAGCCTGTCGCTCGATGAAAAAGCCAGGCCTTGGCATGCAGACGACTGCGGCGGCCATCGAGCGAAATGCGCACCTCAACTCCGGGTAATTTGGCGAAGGCCTCGACAGCTCTGGCTTCCGTGGCACCGGTATAGGTGGTCGTGATAACGCGAATACGGGTGCGGGGTTGGCCATGAGCACCCAAAGCAGTGACAGATTCCAGCACATCCCACAGTTTGCGAAGCCCGCTCCAGGTAATGAAGCTGACCAAAATATCGACCCGATCAGCCGCACTGAATTCGGCACGCAATTCAGAAAACAGGGATGGATCGGCGCGACCTGCGGTAAAGAGCCAGGGGGACGAAAGCCCAGTTGGCGGAAAAATTGGCGCGAGGCCGGTACGATGTACCGACCGCAAGGCAAGCACCGGCGCCGTCCAGATTGGCGTTTGCGCATCCTGACGCCGCACGCTGGTCAGCAATTGATTCAGGAATTGCAGTTCTTGCCGCTCGCTTTCACTTTCATCACTCGATGAAGCTATCGCATCGAGCAAATCAGGGAGCAAGCGTGCTATTTCTGCAACCAGTCGGCGGCGGCGCTCCGCAGGCGTGAGTGCCTCAATTTCAGCCTGGCCGGCAGCCGCCAATTCTTGCGCCACCTTGCGCAAGGCGGTGTCGAGAATCCGGTCGTAAAGGCCATCCGGCAGCAGAGTCATATTTGTCCCTTGAAACCAATCATTGCCGTACTGCCAACGTCGACTTTTCGAACAACTGGCTGCCGCCCCTCTCTACAACAAGCCATCCAGCAACCCATCCGCCCGGAGAAGATCAATGATGTTTTTCTCTTCCACGGCATAGACCCCCCGCGCGGCGCGCCAGATCAACTTTTTATCCTGCAAGGCGATCAAGGCCTGCTGCACGCCTGGCACATCCACCTTCACCTCCTCCGGTGGCTGCCCGGAAAGTTGCAGAGCCTTGCGGTATTTTTCAAGCGTGGCCGCCTCGAAGGGAGCGTAATGCTGATCGGCCGCCGCCATCACTCGCAACACGGCCGACTGAATGGGCGTAAGACTATGAATCACCCCACGCTGGACTTCATTCAATTCTTCGGTCAGGCGACGTACCTCATCGGCAAACTTTTGCGGAATCGTGGCTTCATCCATCTCGAATTCAAAGCGAAACTGATCGGCCGCCGAGCCGAGTAGTTCGGGTCGATACCCCGTCTCGATGAACAAAGGCCAGACCTGTGCCGGATCAAGCGAAAAGGGAAGCATCACTTCATGGCAGAACCAGTCGATGTAATCGCGCCCCAATAAAGGGAAATTTACCAATGGCGCGCCGAAAAATGCCTGATCCTTGCTATTGCGCAGCATCGCCAGCTTATCGCGGTTAGAACCGGTGCAGACGATGCGCAGCCCGTGATGCAGGCTACTGTTCAATTCATCACGTGCTGCCTTCAAGGCAAACAGGGCAGCGATGCCGGCATCGGTCGTCATGACGTGCTGCGCTTCGTCGATAACCAGAACAATCATCTGCCCCGTTTCGTCGGACAAGGCTACCAAGGCATCAGTCAACGAAATATCCTTGCCCAGCCCGATCCGATCCAGGTCAAACGACATGCTGCCCACAGACAGTTTGCCCATGCCGACGTTCCTGGCAAGACGCAGCATCACACCCTCATGCCCAGCCAGCGCGGCGCGGATTGCGTTGCTAATGACGAGACCAGGATCCGCCGTGGGGTTAGCCCAAAGATCGGCATACACCACCACGACCCCTTGTGCCTCCAGCATTGGGCGCAAATCCTCGCGCAAAAAGGTGGACTTTCCAGTACGCCGGGGTGCCGCCAGAAAAACGCCCGAACCTGCCGCACTGCCTACACCGGCGACCAGAATCTGGTCGGTCAGCCGCCTGGCCAGGTCAGGTCGGTGAAAAATCGGAACAATATTCATCATGGCAGCTCATCTATAGAAAACTATAGAGCGATTATAGAAAGCAAGACTGGATCGATTATATGACTTTATAGAGTAACTATAGATCGATTATTGAACAATTACCCGCGTGCGTTCTTGCTGCGTTCAATACACCCAAAAATCGGATTCTTACCACGGGGATCGCGGAGGCCACGAAACTGGCGCACGTCGTCGTAATACGCGGGGTTCTCGTTTTCTACTGTAGCACCGGGAATACCCAGCAGCGGCAGTGGTTGCAAGAGTTGTCGCGGCGAAGGTGAAAAGTCGACGCTGGCGATACGGTACGTCAGTGCCTCATCCAGTGCTGGCAGTGTTGTTTCGGTTGTGTCAATAAACAGCGCCTTGCCGCACAGCCCGGCAAACGGCTGACGCAGGGCATCATGGCTGCCGTGGCCGAACACCACAAAGCGCACTTGCTGCAACCGGGCGCGTTGCGCCACAAACACGTCACGCCAGCGATGCGCGCGCAAGGCTGCGGCCAGGTCGTCGGGCATGCCGGCGATGAGGACGCCGCATTCATCAAACTGCGTCAGAAAATCGCGCAGCGATCCGCGCCGTTGCGTGTCGCCAGTCAACAGCAAGGCTTCATGGTGGCGCTGGTTGAGCATCGCCTTGGCCTGCGGAAACGCCAGCCAGATCAGCGCATTGAACAGGTCGTGCGGGTTATCCGGACGGGTGCATATTTCGCCGTGCTCGAAAGCCTGCCGCTCATATCCGG
>CAJBIL010000219.1 GCA_903953145.1 uncultured beta proteobacterium | reverse complement strand
GCCGATCTCACCGCCCTGCGCGAAACCATGGACAAGCTGCGCGACAAGCTGAAGAGCGCAGCCATTGTGCTCGGCTCGGTGGCGGATGGCAAAGTCACCCTGATTGCCGGCGTAACGCCCGATCTGACCAGCAAGGTCAAAGCGGGCGAACTCGTCAATATGGTTGCCCAGCAGGTGGGCGGCAAAGGCGGTGGCCGGCCGGACATGGCGCAGGCCGGTGGCACGCAGCCGGAAAACCTGCCGGCAGCACTGGCATCGGTGGCGGCCTGGGTTGAGTTGAAGCTATAGGTATCGAAAAGCCGGGGTAGCTCGGCTTTCGGCTCTTGTAATTAGCCGCCGGTGTTGTTGGCGCTGGATTTCAGCGTATTGGCCAGCACCTCAGCTGCCTTCACCATTCACCCAGCGCAGTGCGTCGGTCAGGCAGATATTCAGCGCTGCACGGTCGATTGCGCTTGAGGACAGTTCTGCCAGCAAGGCGTCACAGCCGGCGGTGTCGTCGCTGTCGAAGCACTCGAGCAGCGCCAGCAGGCGACCCAGTGCGCCGGTTTGTGCGGAGAGTGCTTCGCGCACTTCGGGTTCAAGGGTGATCTGGTCGAGAATTTCGTTCATCGGCATGCCCAGTGCAGCCGGCATCATTGACATGATGCCGGTAATGAACGCCAGGTCGGCCAGCGCCGGATCGCCGGCTTTCTTTACCAGCATTTCCATCATGCTGCCGCGCAGGGCGGCGACCTGCAATAGTGGCGAATTGCCTAGATTGGCTGATCCGTTGGCGGGCGATACGAGCAGCAGTTGCAGCCAGCGTTGTAACTGGCGGCGGCCAAGCAGGGTGATGGCGTGACGTAGCGAGCTGATTTTCTGGCCAAAACGATTGCCGCCGATACCGACTGAATTCACAATGCGCAGCAAATTTACCGTCAGCGCTGGTTCCCGTTTGAAGGCCTCCTCGAGGACGTTGGTTTCGGCATCGCGGGCCGAGAGGTTGATTAGACGGATCAATCCGGCCTGCGTTGCGGAGAGACGGCGACCGCTGATGATTTCAGACTTGGCAAAGTGGTTGCCTTGAAAAAGCTGGAAGCCGATCGCCAGGCATCGTGTCATCTGCGCCGGGGTGTCGACCCCTTGCGCCAGTAGTTTAAGCGGCAGTCGAAGCAGTGCCCCGGCCAGGCTGCTGAGGGTTGGCTCATCACAATGCCCGATGTCGATCTTGATGATGTCGAGTATCGAAAGCAGGGGGCGGCTGCGCTCATCAAGCCCACGGTAGTCGGTGAGCGCCAGCGAGTAGCCGCGCTCGCGCAGGCTTCTGCAGCGGGTGAGCGTGGCTTCGCTGGGTGCGCCATCCAGCGAAAGCTCGATCACCACACCGTCAGCAGGCAGCAGTTCGATGGCGTCGTTATGCAGAAAATCGGTATTCACGCAAAGGAATGCCCGGTTGCTGCCCAGCGCACTGCGCACGCCAAGCTCGGCATAGGCAGCGCAGACCAGTTCCCCGGCGCTGCTGCCGAGACTGAGTTCGTAGCCAACAAGCGCTTGTTGGCGGTCGAGAATCGGCTGGCGGGAGAGTAGCGCGTCGTTCATTCAGGTGTGCTCAAGTTGCAAAGATTTTTCAGTTTTAAGCGTGATCATGCTGGCGCCCAAGATTATTGGCCCAGGCCAATGATTGACTGATGCAATTGCTCAGGCATTGTGCGCTCAGCATGTGTCCACCCGATAAATGGCGCAACGCTTCCTGAATATGCTCAGCACTGCCGGTTTCCGTTGCTTCGGTTGCTTCTGCCAGTTGCAACAATGCGCCGTGTTGCCCCGCATGATCGATCAGTGCGTGGCTGACGCGGGGTGTTACCGGCAATTGGGCGAGAATTTCGGCCATTTCAATTCCGAGCAAAGCGGGCATCAACGACATGATGCCGACCATGAAGGCGTGATCGGCAAACTCCCGCTGCTTTGGCTGCAATCGTTCCGCCAGCAACTCCATTAGCCGTCCGCGCGTGGCTGCCAGTTGCAGCAGGGGGTTGACGGTTTGCACGCCGCCTTGCGGGTTGGTATAGATCAGCAGTTGTACCCAGCGTTGCAGTTGCCGGCGGCCAAGCACGGTGATGGCGTGGCGTAGCGAGGTGATCCGGGTGGCCATTCCGCCGCCGACCGAGTTGGTCAGGCGCAACATGTTGATGGTTAGCCCCGGCTCTTGTTTGAAGGCCTGTTCGACTTCGCTGGTTTCGGCATCTTTGATTAGCAGGCTGAGCAGTCGCATCAGCGTCAGTTGTGACGGGTTGAGCTTTTTGCCGGCAATGATGATCGGTTTTGCGAAAAAATAGCCCTGGAAAAGATCGAAGCCAAGCCGTTGGCAGTTAGCCATCTGCTCGCTGGTTTCCACCTTTTCAGCCAGGAGCTTTTTACCCAGTGGTTTTAGTTGGGCAACCCGTGCTTCAAGCCTTGCCGGGTCAATCGCCGGAATATCGATTTTGATGATGTCTGCGATTTCAAGCAGCTTGAGGTGTGTTTCATTACGCTCAGCCACGTCGCCGATGGCCAGAGTGAAGCCTTGTGCGCGGAGCGCCCGGCAACGCTCAAGCGCTTCCGGAGTGGGGTCGATTGTTTCCTGCAACTCAAGGACGACGGTTTGCTTCGGCAGGACTTCGATGACATCGCTGAACAGGAATTCGTGGTCAACGTTGATGAATCCGCGATAAGGCCCGAGCGCGTCGCTCACCGAAAACTCGGTAAAAGCGTTGGCAACGACGGTGGCCGTAGCTTGTGTGGCATCGAGTACGTCAGCCCGGTTGCCAGTGAGAATCAGCCCGTTACGGAACAGCAACTCGTAGGCGAGCAGTTCCTGGTCGCGACCAAGAATCGGCTGGCGGCCAAGAAATACATCAGGCTTCTCGTTATCCGTCATTATTTATTGTTGTTTATGAGCGTGTTCAGAATGGCAATGCCAGGCCGGGGCGGGCGCTATGCAGAACACGACGAAAATCTGCCTGGATGCGCAGAAGTGCGGCTTCATTGTCTGCTTCGAAGCGCAGAACGACGACCGGCGTGGTATTGGACGGACGGGCAAGACCAAAGCCATCGGCGTATTCGACGCGCAAACCGTCGATGGTGATGATTTCCTGAGCGCCTTCAAAACGTGCGTCACGCCGGAGATCATCAAGCAGGGTAAATGGCTCGCCTTCGTTCATCTTGATGTTGAGTTCCGGGGTGGAGCTGCTGTTCGGCAGCGCCTTCAACACGGCGCTTGGGTCTGCCGAGCGCGAGAGAATCTCAAGCAGGCGCACGGCGGCGTAGAGGCCATCATCAAAGCCGAACCAGCGCTCCTTGAAGAAGACGTGGCCACTCATTTCTCCAGCCAGCGGCGCACCGGTTTCCTTGAGCTTGGCCTTGATCAGTGCATGGCCGGTCATCCACATCAGCGGTTCGCCGCCATGCTGGCGAATCCACGGGGCGAGGAGACGCGTGCATTTGACGTCGTAGATGATCTGCTGGCCGGGGCAGCGCGACAGCACGTCGGCGGCAAAGAGCATCAACTGGCGATCCGGGTAGATGATTTCGCCGTCTTTGGTCACTACGCCGAGGCGGTCGCCGTCGCCGTCAAAGGCAAGGCCGAGTTCGGCATCCGTGTTTTTCAGGGCGGTGATGACATCCTGGAGGTTTTCGGGCTTTGATGGGTCGGGGTGATGATTCGGGAAGGTGCCATCGACTTCGCAAAAGAGTTCGGTCGAGGCGTTCAACTCGCAGCCCAGTTTTTTGAATAGTTCGGGAGCAATGCCGCCGGCGACGCCATTGCCGGCATCAATGACGATTTTCATTGGGCGGGCGAGCTTGATGTCAGCCAGGATGCGCTCAAGGTAGGCGCCGCGTACATCGGCATGAGTGACTTTGCCTTGCCCGTGCGCCAGTTGCCCGGCTTCAACGCGCTGGCGTAGCGCCTGAATGGCTGCGCCGGCCAGCGTTTCGCCACCAATGACCATTTTCAGGCCGTTATAGTCCGGTGGATTGTGGCTGCCGGTAATCGATACGCAGCTATGGCAGCCGAGGTGATGCGCTGCAAAATAGGTGACGGGCGTTGGCACGCAGCCAACATCAATGACATCCATGCCCGCAGCACAAATGCCTTCTGCCAGTGCTGAGGCGAATTCGGGGCCGGACAAACGCCCGTCACGCCCGATGGCGATGGCGCGTTGGCCGCGCTCAAGCGCCAGCGAACCCAGCCCGTGGCCGATACGGCGCACGGTATCGGCGGTGAGTGACTTGCCGACGATGCCGCGAATATCGTAAGCCTTGAAAATTTCAGGGGGCAGGGCGTGGGCAGCGTTACTCATTTGAAACCTCGTGCTGGAAGAATTTAAGTTTAAGTATGTGCTCTGGGAGCCAGTTCGATGGTGCCGACAGCCACTTGGGGGGAGGGTGAGAAAGTTGGCGCATTTTAATGGCCATTACCACGGGAATGACAATTAAATGAGCGTTTGTATCTCATCAGAGTCGTCAATGCAATGTCCGTACGCGACCGTCGTTATGTTCGCCAGTATCAGTCGCCGGGGTGTCGGCGGCGGCTGAAGCGTGGTGTGAGAGCAGTCGCCAGCCGCTGGCGCCGCGCTGGAATACGTTGGTCGCCAGCATCGGGCCATGCGGTGTCGGCTCGTCACCCAGATAGAGGGTTTCGATGACGTTATGCACGCAGAGCAACATGCTGCTCCAGCGCACGCTATGCGTGATGCGCACGGTGAGTTGCGGATTGTTGGCAAAGATGGCG
>CAJBIL010000218.1 GCA_903953145.1 uncultured beta proteobacterium | reverse complement strand
TGCACTCGGATATCGATACCGTCGAGCGTGTCGAAATTATTCGGGATTTGCGTCTCGGGAAATTCGAGGTGTTAGTAGGGATTAACCTGCTGCGTGAAGGGCTTGATATTCCCGAAGTATCACTGGTTGCGATTCTTGATGCTGACAAGGAGGGTTTCCTCCGCTCTGAACGTTCATTGATTCAGACTATAGGCCGTGCAGCAAGGCACTTGAATGGTACAGCGATTCTATATGCTGATCGTGTAACTGATTCGATGCGCCGTGCAATGGCAGAAACCGAACGCCGCAGGTTGAAGCAGATGGAATACAACCAGTCGAACGGTATCGTTCCGAAAGGGGTCACTAAACGCATTAAGGATATTATCGACGGTGTTTATGATAGCGAGACTGCTCACCGTGAACTGAAGGCGGCGCAGCAACTGGCGAATTACGAAGTGATGAGCGAAAAGCAAATCGCCCGTGAACTCAAGCGTCTGGAGAAAGAAATGATTGATTTCGCCAAAAATCTTGAATTTGAAAAGGCCGCAGCAGCTCGTGATGAATTATTTCGTATAAGACAGTTAGTTTTTGGCGCAGCTAAAAATGATGAGAGCGTTTTTCAGAACCATTGCCAAGAATAGTGACTTCGTACTTCAGAACTTCTTCCTGCTCTTTCGGCAGATGACTCAAGCAGGTAATATTATTCAATTGGTGATGAATTGCTCACTTGTACAAAATGTTTCAGGTGTTAGTTTCGTCGAACGAATGGTAATTAAATGATCAAAATCTTGTTTGTCTGTATGGGCAACATTTGTCGCTCGCCAACGGCTGAGGGCGTTTTTCGCCATTTTCTTTCGCAGAAAAAGCTTGATGGACGAGTGGAGGTCGATTCAGCGGGAACGCACGGGTACCATGTCGGAGAAGCCCCTGACCAGCGTACGCAACGGGCTGCGGCGAGTCGTTCTTATGATTTGTCGAATATGCGTGCTCGTAAGGTAGCCCCACAAGATCTCGACTATTTTGATCTTATTCTTGCCATGGATCACAATAATCTGGAAGTTTTAAAGCGTATTTGTCCCCCGGAAAAGTATGATCGACTTGGGTTGTTCATGGATTATGCGGAAAATTTCGATGATGATGAAGTCCCGGATCCTTACTATGGGTTGGGGCATGGATTCGACTTAGTGCTCGACATGGTTGAAGATGCTGCACTTGGTTTGATCAAATCAATTGAGAAGCGTCTTGATGGTGGTGGTTCAAAAGCTTAAGCAATTGAGTTGAATGCATAAAAAAGGGGCGCTATATGCGCCCCTTTTTTAGCCAATTTCAATGTTACTTATTGGTTTCAACCATTAGCAGCGGCTCATCAGAAACAGCAACTGGTGTGGGACGCTTGCGACGTGGGCGCTTTTCACTCTCATTCAATTCAATGGGTTGAAATGAATGAGACATTTCGTTGCTGGTTTCAACCATAACCAAACCACTTTCTTCTAAGGTTTTGGCAATGTCTGTCACAAGCGTTTTTTGTGAATCTGCAGTAATAGGTTCGGCAGGCTTTGGCTCTTCTTGGGTTAATGGGAGTTCTTTGATGACATCAGTTTGTAGCGTTACGGCTTCTGGCTGAATGACTGTATTAACCACAGGGGTAGCTTCGGAAACTTGCTCTAAAAGTGCTGGTGCAGTCTGTTCCAAAACTTCTGTAACTGAAGATTTTGTAATTATCGTTTCAACCTGGTTATTAACAACTGGCAAATTCAGAGCAACAGAATTTTCCGTCACAGAAGGCAAAATCGTCGACTCAGCTTCAGTTAACTCTACCTGAGACACTGCCTGACTTTCGCGTGGTTCACCGCGTTCGCGGCGTCCTCCACGCCGACCACGGCGCCGACCGCTACCATTATTTTCATCGAGAGACTGTTCTGGCGCGCCAGAGTTTGCTGATGGGATAACTGCAACGTCCAAACTCGACTTATTTGTATCGACATTGAGCGTTGAGTCCTGCTTCTCCTTGCGCTCCGGTCTAGGCTCTCCGCGTTGCCGACGAGGTTCACGCGGCTCGCGTGGTTCCTTAGCATCACGTGGTTTCTGGCTCTCATCACGATTTGTTCCAGCAATTTGACGCGGTTCGCGTGGTTCTTTTGCTTCCCGATTGCCACGTGACTCGCGGCCATCGCGCTCTTCATCACGGCGATTATTACGACCACCGCCTCGACGACCTTCACGTTGACCTTCTCTGGGTGTATTACCGTTTCGTGATTTCTTTTCCGGATCCGGCGTCAGCACAGGTTGAGGTTTGGTGCGGAACCAGGAGAATATTTTTGCAAACATACCTTCTGCTACTGGTTCTGCAATTTCGACTTTAACTTTTTCCACAACGATTGGCGCTGGTTGTGCGGGAGTTATATTTTTTATCGCAGCTTCCTGCCTTGGCGATTTAGCCTCACCTGCGGCGGATGCTTGTTTCGCGTCTTCTTCAGCTGGAATATCTACCATCCGGTACGAGGGCTGTTGAAGGTCATCTTGGTTGAGCTCATCATGGCGAAGGCGAACAATGCTGTGCTGTGGTGTTTCAAGATGAATATTCGGAATCAACAAAATACTGACTTTATGCCGAAGTTCGATCGCCTGGATATCTGCACGCTTTTCATTCAGCAGGAAGGTCGCAACATCAACCGGAACCTGTGTACGCACAGCAGCAGTATTGTCCTTCATCGCCTCTTCTTCGAGGATTCGCAAAATATGCAGTGCTGCTGATTCTGCGCTGCGGATATGACCGGTACCTGAACAACGTGGGCAAGGAATGTAACTCGTCTCAGCAAGTGCTGGACGTAAGCGCTGACGTGATAGCTCCATGAGGCCAAAACGACTGATTTTACCGGTTTGAACACGAGCACGATCAAAGCGTAACCCATCACGCAGTCGATTTTCAACTTCGCGTTGGTTTCGCTGACTTTCCATGTCAATGAAGTCGATGACGATCAATCCGCCGAGGTCTCGCAAGCGAAGCTGACGAGCAACTTCTTCAGCCGCTTCAAGGTTGGTTTTGAATGCAGTTTCTTCAATGTCGGCCCCGCGTGTTGACCGCCCCGAATTAACGTCTACCGATACCAGCGCCTCGGTATGATCAATAACAATCGCGCCGCCCGAGGGTAGATTGACTTGTCGGGAGTAAGCAGATTCGATCTGGTGTTCAATCTGGAAACGTGAGAAAAGCGGTACGTCGTCACGATAGCGCTTGATACGATTAACGGTACCAGGCATCACGTGGGCCATGAATTGTTGAGCCTGATCAAACACATCATCCGTGTCGATCAAAATTTCACCAATGTCAGGCTGGAAGTAGTCGCGAATTGCGCGAATTACGAGGCTACCCTCCTGATAAATAAGGAAAGCGCCTTTCTGCTGGTTAGCGGCGCCATCAATGGCTTTCCACAACTGCATCAGGTAATTCAGATCCCACTGAAGTTCCTCGGCATTGCGGCCAATCGCGGCGGTACGTGCGATCAAGCTCATGCCTTGTGGCACTTGCAACTGATCCATTACGTCTCTTAACTCGGCGCGTTCATCACCTTCTACGCGACGCGATACACCGCCCCCACGGGGGTTGTTCGGCATCAGTACAAGATAGCGACCAGCCAAGCTTACGATGGTCGTTAGCGCGGCGCCCTTATTGCCGCGCTCGTCTTTGTCAACCTGAACAATAAGTTCCTGACCTTCCCGCAAAGCCTCCTTGATAGAAGCTCGGCCAACATCTACACCTGGCTGAAAGTAGGCTCGTGAGACTTCCTTGAAAGGGAGGAAGCCATGTCGATCGGCCCCGTAATCGATAAAGGCTGCTTCGAGGCTGGGCTCAATGCGAGTAATAATGCCTTTATAAATGTTGCTCTTTTTTTGTTCTTTAGCGGCTGATTCAATGTCGAGATCAATTAGTTTTTGACCATCAACAATGGCGACACGTAGTTCTTCAGCCTGTGTCGCATTAAATAGCATGCGTTTCATTAACGGGGCTCCCGCGCGCATTCACGGGCAAAGCGCCTTGTGCAGGCAGCGACGAATTAGTTCTGGGTGCTACGCTTCTTGGGCTTTCCAGGACGGCAACTAATGAAAAATCTCGCTGTTTCTTTTTTTTCTACGAGCCTTTTAATCGAGGCTCGGGAATCTGCTTGGGGCGGTCCGAACGTGCTAGGCGCGCGCAAATCAAGTAGTATCGCTACTTTTGGTGAGCGTACTTAACCAGGTGATTTGCGTTGG
>CAJBIL010000217.1 GCA_903953145.1 uncultured beta proteobacterium | reverse complement strand
CGGCCGGTTTGCGCACAGCCGTCTTTTTGGCGGGGGAGGCCGGGGTTGCTGGTTTGGTCGCTGGTTTAGCCGCCGGTTTGGTCGCTGATTTGGTCGCTGATTTGGTCGCCGGTTTGGCTGGAGCGTTTTTGGTTGCCATGTCTACATGCCCATCCGTTCAAAGATTTTTTCGAGTTTTTCCTGCAGCGTGGCCGCAGTAAAAGGCTTGACAATATACCCCGACGCACCAGCCTGCGCTGCGGCGATGATATTTTCCTTTTTCGCCTCGGCGGTAATCATCAGGAAAGGCAGCGGCTTCAGCTTGGGGTCGGAACGCACGTTCTGCAACAAGGTGAGCCCGTCCATGTTGGGCATGTTCCAGTCCGAGACGACGAACTCGATGCCGCCTTGCTGCAAGCGCGCCAGCGCGACTGCGCCGTCTTCGGCTTCCTCCACATTGGTGAAGCCGAGTTCTTTGAGAAGGTTGCGCACAATGCGGCGCATGGTCGAGAAATCGTCGACCACCAGAAATTTGAGTGAGGTGCGATCGGCCATGATTTTGCCCGTCGGGTGAAGGAATGGCGCTCACTATGCCGCAATTGTGTGCGACCTAAAACCACGAATATGAGAGGGAAGAGCCTATATCTATCGATAGAGGCGCTGCCGTCTCAATGGCTGATTCAGCGCAGTTGGGAAATATCGCGCACCGCGCCGGTGTCGGCCGAGGTGGTCATGGCGGCGTAGGCGCGCAAGGCGGCTGAGACTTCACGCACCCGTGCGACCGGCTTCCAGGCCTGATTTCCCTTGGCTTCCATGGCCGCACGCCGTGTCTCCAGCGTCGACTTTTCAACCGCCAGATGAATGCGCCGGTTGGGAATATCGATCTCGATGGTGTCGCCTTCCTCCACCAGCCCGATAGTGCCACCTGCTGCGGCTTCGGGCGAGGCGTGGCCGATTGACAGTCCCGATGTGCCGCCGGAAAAACGCCCGTCGGTGAGCAATGCGCAGGCCTTGCCCAGCCCCTTGGATTTGAGATACGAAGTCGGGTAGAGCATTTCCTGCATTCCGGGGCCGCCCTTGGGGCCTTCGTAGCGCACCACCACCACGTCGCCGGCGATAATCTGGTCGGCGAGGATTTTTTCCACTGCCTCTTCCTGCGACTCACACACACGGGCGCGACCTGTAAATTTCAGGTTGGCATCATCAACGCCGGCGGTCTTGACGATGCAGCCTTTCTCGGCAATGTTGCCGAACAGCACGGCCAGACCGCCGTCGGTCGAATAGGCGTGCGCCTGATCGCGGATGCAGCCGTTGGCGCGATCCAGATCGAGTTTCGGGTAACGGCGGCTTTGCGAAAACGCCGTTTGCGTCGGCACGCCGCCCGGCGCGGCACGGTAGAACGCATGCACCGCCGGGTTGGCGTTGCGCTGCACGTCGCAGCAATCAAGCGCCTCACCCAGGGTGGGATACAGCACGGTGGGGCAGTCGCGGTTAATCAGCCCGGCGCGATCCAGTTCGCCCAGAATTGCCATGATGCCGCCGGCGCGATGCACGTCTTCCATATGGTACTTCTGCGTTGCCGGCGCCACTTTGGCGAGGCACGGCACTTTGCGCGACATGCGATCAATGTCGGCGACGGTGAAGTTCACGCCGCCTTCACTGGCGGCTGCCAGCAGATGCAACACGGTGTTGGTCGAGCCGCCCATGGAAATATCCAGCGCGATGGCGTTTTCAAAGGCGGCAAAACTGGCAATGCTGCGCGGCAGGGCGCTGGCATCGTCACGCTCGTACCAGTTGCGGCACAGGTCGACGATCACGCGGCCGGCCTTGAGGAAGAGCATTTCACGGTCGGCGTGCGTCGCCAGCAGCGAACCATTACCGGGCAGAGACAAACCCAGCGCCTCGGTCAGGCAGTTCATCGAATT
>CAJBIL010000216.1 GCA_903953145.1 uncultured beta proteobacterium | reverse complement strand
GGGGGACCGTAAGGATTCCTACGTAAATGAGTAACAGGCGCAAACGGCTATGCCTTAATCAAAATTTTCTGTCCCGCTTGCTTCAACGTACCATCACCATTCACATAGGCATAAAGTGTCGTCGTTGTAATATCCAAGCGGCGCGCCACTTCGATAGCATTGGCTTTCGGGTCAGCCATCGCTGCCATCGCCATCATCACAGTCGCCCGATCCATCTTCCGAGGGCGCCCACCTAGCCGTCCACGCGCTCTAGCCGAAGCAAGTCCCGCATTCGTGCGCTCGGCAATCAATTCCCTCTCAAATTCCGCGAGCGCCGCAAAAATTCCGAAGAATAACCGCCCGTTCGCGGTGGTCGTGTCGATCTGTGCGCCGGCACCAGCCAATACTTTCAAGCCAATGTTGCGGGTACGCAATTCATCTACCGTCGTGACCAAATGCTTCAAGTCACGACCCAGCCGATCCAGTTTCCACACCACCAGCGTATTGCCAGGCTGAAGCGCCTTGAGGCAAGCATTCAACCCAGGTCGGTCATCCTTGCGACCTGATGCCAAATCCGAATAAATCCGATCTGGCTCTACACCAGCGACAATCAGCACGTCGCGTTGCGGCGCAAGTGTCTGGCTGCCGTCGCTCTTGGAAACACGGACATATCCGACCAACATAATGTATTCCAATGTACAAGGAAAGCTAAATGCAAGGTTACAATATTGCGTTGTTTTTCTCAATGGGTTTTCTTGTGGTTTTTTTGTCCATTTTGGGCATTTTCTTGAGTACAAGATAAACGGTCGTTTTTCTTGCACTCAACTCCTTTCCAACTTTCCAAATTGCAACCAAGCGACACCGCCTATCCCCGATTCAAAAGTCGACTTTCGCAAACAGAATTGGAGCACTTCTACACGCCAACCGATTCTGAACGAGAGTTTAGCGACAGCGCAACACGAGTGAGTACGACGCGCTTGGGATTTACCCTGCTGTTGAAAACCTATCAGCGGCTTGGTTATTTTGTGACATCCGAGCAAGTGCCAAGTGTCATTGTTGAACATGTCGCCGCCAGCATGGGCGAACCCTATGATCGAGAAAATTTGCGGCAGTACGACGCCTCCCAGGCCAGACGCAAACACCTGTCAGCGGTACGGGAGTTTCTGGCGGTCAAGCCCTTCGGCGACGATGGCAAAGTGCTGATGCGGCAAACTTTTGCCGAAGCCGCGCTAACCAAGGAAGATGTCGTAGATATTGTCAATATCGGTATCGAGACGTTGGTGCGTCATCGCTACGAGTTGCCGGCGTTCGACACCCTTGTGCGAGAAGCTCGCGCCGAGCGGATCGCAACAAATCAGGCGCTGCATACCCGAATTCACGATTCGCTTGGAGATGCTGGCCGAATCTTTCTCGACAAACTCTTCATGGTTGGCGATGATCCGCGCCGCGTGAGTCCGTGGAACGATGTCAAGCAGGATGCCGCCAAACCAACGATAGGCGGCATGCGTGATTTAGTCGACCGCTACGACCGTCTGACCGAGTTGGCATGTCATGCCGATCTGTTAAAAACAATACCGATCGTCAAAGTCAAACAATGGGCGCTCGAAGGCAACAGTCTCGACGCTGCTAGTATGGTCGATATGGCTGCGGCCAAACGCTATACCGTTGCTTTAGCCTTGATACGGCAACGCCTGGCGCTCGTGACCGACGATCTCTGCGAGATCTTCTGCAAACAGATGAAGCGTACGTTGCACAGCGCCGAAGAAGCCCTGGAACAATATCTGGTCGACAATCAAGAAAAGACCGACGAGATTTTGCGCCGGTTCGCGACGCTGGAAACGCTCTTGAAATCTACCCAATCGGCAGACGAACAATTGAAAGGCGTTCGCCAAACCGTGACAGCTCGTCCTGATTTGTGCGAGTTCTCGCGCCTTCACGCTGAATACGGCGGCAAAAACGAGTGCCGGTTTGTCTGGAAATGCTTCAAGCCACGGCGGTCGGAAATGCTGCGAATATTGAGCAAGTTGAAGCTGGCGTCCACCAGCCAGGATGTCAGCTTTGAACGGTCAGTGGCTTTCATGTTGGATAACTGCCACCGGCAAAGTGAGTGGCTTGCGCTCAATGGCAAAGGCAAAGCGGCATTGATTTCGGACGATCTGATCTGGATTCCCGAAAAATGGTGGAAGCTTGTGACCGGCGAGACCAAGCGGGATATTTCCCTGACTCGAATTAACCGCCGTCAGTTCGAGGCAAGTGTATGTTTGCAAATGGTTGGAGAATTGAAGTCGGGCGACCTTTGCGTGATTGGCAGCGATGCCTATTCAGACTATCGGGACGAACTGGTGCCGATGGAGGAATGCGAACGCACCCGCGCCGATTATGGCGAGAAAGTTGGCTTGCCGGTCGAGAGTGCGGCATTTATTAAGCATGTTCGCACCATGCTGACGGACGTGGCGCAGCAAGCGGACCAGACGTATCAGGACAATCCCTATTTCAAGATTATCAATGGCCGACCAAAGCTGGGTCGCCAAGAGAAAATAGAGGTGCCGACCGGTTTTAAACAGTTGGATGACGCATTGAGGCGAACACTCGATGGGATGGGACTTTCGTTGCTGGACGTGCTTGCCGATACCATGCAATGGATCGGCTGGGGCAAGCATTTCGGCCCGTTGAGCGGGCACCAAGGAAAACTGCAGGAGGAAGACCGGCGCAAAATATTGACGGTGTTCGCGTATGGCACCGGCTTAGGACCGACACAAATTTCCAAAAACATTGCCGATGTCAGTGCGCGCCAGGTGTCATTCGTCAATCAGCGCCAGGTCACGACAGAGAAACTGGAGGCCGCTATTTGCACGACGATCGATGCGTACAATAAATTTCAACTGCCCCGCTATTGGGGTGACACGAAACGCGCAGCGGCCGATGGCACGCAATGGAACCTGTATGAAAATAATCTGCTATCGGAACGGCATATCCGTTACGGCGGCTATGGCGGCATTGCTTACTACCATGTCAGCGACACGTATATCGCGCTGTTCTCGCATTTCATTCCCTGTGGCGTCTGGGAAGCCGTGTATATCTTGGATGGGCTCACCAAAAACAAGTCGGATATCCAACCCGATACCTTGCATGGCGATACGCAAGCGCAAAGCGCGCCGGTTTATGGTTTGGCGTTTTTGCTGGGCATCAAACTGATGCCGCGTATCCGCAACTGGAAAGATTTGAAATGGTTTAGACCGACCGCCGGAGAAGCGTATCAACACATAGATGACCTGTTTACCAAGGATGCTATTGATTGGGATTTGATCGCCTGCCATTTGCCGGACATGCTGCAAGTGGCGCAATCGATTCGCGCCGGACGTATTGCGCCATCGACCATCTTGCGCAAGCTTGGCACCGCCAGCCGGAAGAACAAGTTGTATTTCGCCTTTCGCGAGTTGGGACGGGTAGTGCGCACCATATTCCTGCTGGAATACATCAGCGACGATGCGCTACGCCAGGTCATCCAGGCAGCACAAAATAAGTGTGAAGGTTTCAATAATTTTGCGCAGTGGGCGTATTTCGGATCGGACACCATTGAGGAAAATGTACGCGAGGATCAGTTGAAAATCATTAAGTACAACCATCTGATCGCTAACTTGATGATTTTCCACAACTGCCATACGATGACGCAGGCGTTCAAGGAATTCGAGACGAAGGGGATGAAGCTGACGCCGGAATTGGCCGCCGCGTTTAGCCCATACCGGACGCATCACGCCAATCGCTTCGGCATGTATGAGCTACGGGAGCGCAATTTGGAGCCGATTGACTATGGCGTGATGTTCGAGATGTAGTGGAATCGGAGAAAAATCTTTCCACAAGTAGTTTATACACTACAATAAAAATGATCGAGATAAAGCAGACTGAGACTTTTCGAAAATGGCGGATGCAGCTCAAGGATGAGCGGGTACGCGGATTGATAGCGTCCCGTTTAGACCGCCTTGGCTTCGGTCATGCGGGGGACGTTGAACCGGTAGGGCAAGGGATAAGTGAGATGCGTATTCATTACGGCCCCGGATACCGCATTTACTTCCGCAAACGAGGCAACACGATCATCGTCTTGCTGTGCGGCGGCGATAAGAGCACGCAAGCAAAAGATATCAAGGCCGCAAAGCGCTTGGTTGCGGAATGGAGTGAATGAAATGGCTGAAAAACTGACCACCTACGATCCTGCTGAGGATTTGGCTTCTGATGATGCAATGGCAACCTTTATGGCCGAAGCGTTCGAGACGAACGATGCCGGTTACATCGCGCACGCGCTTGGCGTGGTCGCTCGTGCAAAGGGCATGGCACAAATAGCCGGACAAACAGGGCTTTCCCGCGAGCAGCTTTACCGTTCCTTCAGCGAAAACGGCAACCCGACCCTAAAAACCACTCTTGCCGTGATGAAGGCACTTGGCCTCGATCTAACCGCCAAGCTTCACGCCTGACTATGATCACAACAAGGTGACCACAGTTCCGACGGATGTAACGCCTGTTACTCATTTACGCAGGAATCCTTACGGTACCCCTTAACGCGGAGAGTGAACCATTCCGGGGGCTGGAACTTCTATGCAGCCTCCTTTAGCACCGCTTGATTCTCGGCTTGCATTCCGGGAAACCAGCG
>CAJBIL010000215.1 GCA_903953145.1 uncultured beta proteobacterium | reverse complement strand
TGCACCAGAGCGGTGCGCCAGAGATTGTTGGTCTAACGCCGGAGATTCTCGGTCAGGCTCCGGCCATGCAGGAAGTTTTTCGTGCCATTGGCCGGCTCAGTCAGTCGCATGCGACGGTGATGATTACGGGTGAGTCGGGGTCTGGCAAGGAGTTGGTGGCGCACGCGGTACATCGTCACAGTCCGCGTGCCGACAAGCCATTTATCGCGATCAATACGGCCGCAATCCCGAAGGATCTGCTGGAGTCCGAGCTTTTCGGCCATGAGCGTGGTGCCTTTACCGGTGCAGCGGCACAGCGGCGCGGGCGTTTTGAGCAGGCCGAGGGCGGGACGCTTTTTCTCGATGAGATCGGTGACATGCCGGCTGAATTACAGACCCGGCTATTACGCGTGCTGGCGGATGGCCAGTATTACCGTGTCGGTGGTCATGCGCCGATGAAGGCTAATGTCCGTATCATTGCCGCAACGCACCAGAATCTGGAGACGCGCGTCAAGGAGGGGTTGTTCCGCGAGGATTTGTTTCATCGCCTGAATGTTATCCGTGTACGTTTGCCCAGCCTGCGTGAGCGGCGTGAGGATATTCCGATTCTGGCCCGACATTTCATGCAGAAAAGTGCACAGGAGCTGGGGGTCGAGGGCAAGCGTTTTTCCGATGGGGCGTTGAAGTATCTAAGCGCACTGGATTTCCCCGGTAACGTCCGACAGCTTGAAAACCTCTGTCACTGGGCAACTGTCATGGCGCCCGGGCAATTGGTTGATGTTGCCGATCTACCGCCGGAACTGCGCGAATCGTTACCGCTGGCACAGGGGGATGATTGGGAGGGTGCGCTGGCGCTTGAGGTCGACCGTCTGCTGCTTTGTGATATCGGGCAGGTCCACGAGAGGCTGACGCATGCTTTTGAACGAGTGCTGATCTTGCGCGCGCTGGCGCATACCGGCGGCCGGCGGATTGAGGCGGCACAGGCCCTGGGTATTGGCCGCAATACGATCACACGCAAGATTCAGGAACTGAATCTTGACGGCACGCGCGCCGTCGAGGCTATAAAACAGGATGCTCATCAGCCGGCATAATCGGTGATAATGGCCGCGTTTATTTTTGATGACGCTGCAATGAATCCGACTCTGCCGACTTCTTTAGCGCCACCCCTGATTGATCCTGGCTGTCTGCAAACGCTGCTTGGTGCGGCTTGCGGCCGTTTTGATGTCGACGCGTTGGCGGCTTGCCCGTCCACCAGCAGCCTGTTGTTGGAGCGTGCCAGCCACGGTGCGCCGGCCGGTAGTGTCGTCGTTGCCGACCGGCAAACTGCCGGGCGCGGGCGTCGGGGCCGGCACTGGATTTCCTCCCCTGAGTCGAGTTTGACCTTCTCGTTGCTCTGGCGCTTTGAAGGCGGTGTCGAACGCCTTGCGGGGCTTTCCCTCGCCGTCGGCGTGGCGGTTATGCGGGCCCTCGAAAACTGCGGTGCTGCGGGTATTTCGCTCAAATGGCCGAATGACATTCTGTTTGCGGAACATGGCAGCTACGCCAAGTTGGGCGGCATCCTTGTCGAGTCGCAAATTGAGCGGCAAGTAACGCAGCCAATAGCGCAGCGAAGCATGCTGGCCGTGATTGGTATCGGGCTGAATCTGCAATTACCGGCCACGGGTGAGTTTGGGAAAGTGCCCGGGGAAACGTTTGTCTATCCTGCGGCATCCCTCTCTCAGGCGCTTTCGCCGCTGCCGGATCGTCATGTGCTGCTGGCGCAAATGCTGATCGAACTGGCGGCTGTGCTGGATCGCTTTACACATGGCGGGTTTGCTGAGCTACGTGACGAATGGCTGCAACGCAATGCGTGGCAGGGCAGGCCAGTGCGCTTGTTGCGTGAGACGGTGCTCGAGAAGGAGGGCATTTGTCGTGGCGTGGATGTTGATGGCGCGTTGCTCATCGAGACTGATACAGGCCTGGGCCTGGAGCGCTGCCTTTCCGGTGATCTTTCCTTGCGTGCCGGATGAAGTTCATGAATGCCCCAATTATCGCCATTGACGCCGGTAATACACGCATCAAATGGGGGTGGTACGACGGCGCCGAGTGGGTCGATAAAGGGGTTCTGGCTACGGCCGATGCGGCCTGGCTCAAGGATGCCGCTGCCGAATGGCCTGCACGTGCGCGCATTGTGATCTGCAATGTCGCAGGGCCTGTGGTCGCGGAACGCATCTCCGCACTGCTGACCGGGCGCTATGCCGATATCGTCTGGCTACACGCCAGCGCTGCTGCTTGTGGCGTGCATAACGCCTATGAGCGCCCGGAACAACTCGGTGCCGATCGCTGGGCGGCACTGATTGGCGCGCATGCCGAGGTAGCTGCGGCTTGCCTCGTGGTTTGCGCGGGGACAGCGACCACCGTTGATCTGCTGGCGGCGGGGGGCAAATTTCAGGGCGGCCTGATCCTTCCCGGCTTTGATCTGATGCGTGCTGCGCTGGCTGGTAATACGGCGCAATTGCCCTTTGCTGAAGGCGAATTCCGCAATATGCCGCGTAATACGATGGACGCCATCGTCAGTGGCTGCCTGCATGCGCAGGCGGGTGCCATTGAGCGCCTGTTTGCGACGATTGCCGGTGAGCCGGGGGCTGTCTGTCTGCTCACCGGCGGCGCCAGCTTCCGGTTGGCGCCATATTTGAACATTCCGTTGCAAATGGAAGACAATCTTATCCTTGATGGACTGGTGCGTTTCGGTACTTCGCTGTAGTCTTCTAAAGATATGTGTGCCCCATTGAGTGCGTAAAGGAGGATCGCCATGCTCTCTCATTTGCTGACGGTGTTGCCCGCTTTTCTTGCCTATTTTGCGGTGGCCGTAGTGCTGCTGGCGTTCTTTCTTCTTGTCTATGTCAATGTCACGCCCTATCACGAGTTTGCGCTGATTCGTGCCGGTAATGCGGCGGCTGCGATCAGCCTGTCCGGCGCGCTGCTCGGTTTTGCCATGCCGGTGGCCAATGTCATTGCCCATAGCGACACTATTGCCGACCTGCTGGCCTGGGGCGGCATTGCCGGCATTATCCAGATTCTCGCCTATCTCGTTGCGCGCTTCACCCTGCCGCAAATGAATGAAGATATTCCTGCCGGGAAAACCGCGTCGGCCATTTTCCTTGCTGCGCTATCACTCAGCGTTGGTCTGATCAACGCTGCCTGCATGAGTTACTGAGTTTCTGTCTTTTGTTCAACGTTTGACTTCAGGAGATTGCCATGGCCCTCATGGATTTCATCAAGAAACAGTTCATCGACGTTATTCACTGGACAGAAGATAGTGACGGCGTACTCGCCATGCGCTATCCGATGGCTGATTTTGAAATCCAGTATGGCGCGCAGTTGACGGTGCGCGAGTCCCAGATGGCGGTGTTTGTTAACGAAGGCAAAGTTGCCGATGTCTTCGGCCCGGGGCTGTATAAGCTGACGACGCAAACGCTGCCACTACTCACCAACCTTAAAAACTGGGACAAGCTTTTCGATTCTCCCTTCAAGTCTGACGTCTACTTTTTCTCGACCCGTCTGCAACTGGATCAGAAGTGGGGAACGCCCAATCCGATCACCATCCGCGACAAGGATTTCGGCATGGTGCGGATGCGTGCTTTCGGTATCTACTCGTATAAGCTGGCTGATCCGGCCAAGTTCTATAAGGAAATTTCCGGTACCCGAGAGCAGTACGGCG
>CAJBIL010000214.1 GCA_903953145.1 uncultured beta proteobacterium | reverse complement strand
CCCAGCGCCTTGCCGAAAGCCTCTTTAGCCGCGAAGCGTTTTGCCAAAAATCGTGCGGGATCTTTGGCCTTGGCAAAATCGGGGCGTTCAGCAGGGGCAAGGAGTTTATCCAGCGCGCGCTTACCATGGCGTTCATAGAGTTTTGCCAGACGTGCAACCGCCACAATATCGGTGCCGACGCCAGCGATCATTGGGCGTGTCTTGGTAAACGCGCCTCACGCATCAGCGCCTTCATTTCACGAACAGCTTCACGCAGGCCCACAAACACGGCGCGGCTAACAATGGCGTGACCAATGTGAAGTTCGCGAATCCCGGCCAGTTGTGCGACCGGCTGAACATTAAAATAGTTGAGCGCGTGCCCGGCGTTAAAACGCATTCCAAGACCGCAAACCAACGCACCGGCAAGGCGAATTTTCTCCAGTTCGGCGAGCACCGCAGGGCGCTCAACATCACGGCCTTGCGTATAAAAGGCGTTGGCGTAAGGGCCAGTGTGGATTTCGCAGACTTGTGCGCCAATGCGGGCGGCAGCTTCAATTTGTGCCGGTTCGGCGTCGATAAAGACGCTGGTGACGATACCGCCATCCGCCAGTCGGGCAATCGTTTCCTTCAGCGACGCTTCCTGCGCAACTACATCCAGCCCGCCTTCGGTAGTGACTTCATGCCGCCCTTCAGGCACCAGCATGGCCATTTCCGGCTTTAGACGACAGGCGATACCGATCATTTCATCGGTGGCTGCCATTTCGAGGTTGAGCTTGATCTGCGTCAGGCTACGAAGCTTTTCAACATCGGCATCCTGAATGTGGCGACGATCTTCACGCAGATGCACGGTGATGCCATCTGCGCCGCCAAGCTGTGCCTCAACCGCCGCCCAAGCCGGATCGGGCTCGTAAGTGCGCCGGGCCTGACGAATGGTGGCTACGTGGTCAATATTTACGCCGAGTTCAATCATGGGTTCTTTCATAGATCCTGTAGCTCCATAAAAATTTTACGGGTTTCCAAGCGCTTGCCCCCGGTGTAATGCGCGATCAGTGCCCGCATCAACTGCTTGGCCTCGGCCAGCGAACGCGGGTCAGCATAATCGCCGGCGTGCAGGTCAATCAAAGTTTTACCACTGACAGCCAAGGCCGAGCTGCCAGGTCTTGGCAAGCGCACCAGACCCCGCTCGATTTCATAAGCATAGTGGCCTGCGGGATCAAGGGCGATGCCCATGGCGTCAGTATCCAGCGTCAGCCCATAACCGAGCTCCTGGAGCAGCGCACGCTCAAAACGACGCAAGTCGGATTCCTGCATTCCATCGGCAAAACGACGCAGGGTCTCGACATAAACTGCAAACAGATGCTCATGGCTGTCCTCGCGCGGCAACAGGTGCATCAGAAGTTCGTTTAGGTAATAACCGCAAAAAAGCGCTTTACCGGCAAGTAACGGCTGACCGCCCTGCCACTCGGCTTTCATCAGCGTTTGTACTTCACCTTTACCTGCCCAGGCCAACTCAAGTGGCTGGAAGCCCATCAGCAAACCACGCAAAACAGAGCGTGGGCGACGCGCACCGCGCGCCAATAGTGCAACGCGGCCGTAATCGCGAGAAAAAACCTCGACGATCAGACTGGTTTCACGGAAAGGATAAGTATGCAGCACAAAAGCGGGCTGGCCGTCGACTCTGTGCCGAAGTGTCACCGACGTACGTCCATGCTGGTTTTAGATTGGCGGGTTAAAAATTACTCGTAACCAAGGCTTTTAAGCAGGCGCTCATCGTCGGCCCAACCGGATTTGATCTTGACGAAGACTTCGAGAAAGACCTTGCCATCGAATAGCCGCTCCATGTCCTGACGCGCTTCTGAAGCGATACGTTTGAGCGTTTCACCCCCTTTGCCAATAATGATGGCTTTGTGTCCATCACGATCAACGACGATTGCCGCATGAATACGACGCAAAGCACCATCCATCTCAAATTTCTCGATTTCGACGGTAGCGGCATAGGGCAGTTCATCGCCAATCAGGCGAAAGAGTTTTTCTCGAATATATTCCGCTGCGAGAAACTTCTCGCTCTTGTCGGTGATTTCATCTTCACCAAACAGTAATTCGTCGTGCGGCAGATGTTTACGAGTCTCGGCCAGCAAATCATCCAGTTGTTTTCCCTTGGCCGCACTCACAGGAATGATTGCAGCGAAATCACGCCGTGCGCCCAAGCCGGCAAGGAAAGGCAGGAGTTGCGTCTTGTCCTTGATCTGGTCTGTTTTATTGACGACAACAATGATCGGGCGATCCGCCGGCAAAAGATTCAGCACGGCTGCATCCCTTTCGTCGAAACGACCGGCCTCAACCACAAAGAGCACCACATCAACGTCAGCCAGTGCTTGCGTAACGCCACGATTCATCGCCCGATTCAGTGCATTGGTATGCTTTGTCTGGAACCCGGGGGTATCAACAAAGACGTACTGGGCACCAGGGCTGGTCAAAATACCCATGATACGGTGCCGCGTGGTCTGCGCCTTGCGCGAAACAATACTGATCTTTTCGCCAATCAGCCGGTTAAGCAGAGTCGACTTGCCGACATTGGGGCGGCCCACAATGGCAACATAACCCGATTTGAGCTCACTCATGATTTTTGCAACCTTTCCAGCGCACGATCAGCCGCCATTTGTTCAGCAGCGCGGCGACTGCCGCCACTGCCCTCAGTTCGAATTCGTAATGCTTCAATCTCGCAGGCAATCGTGAACTGCTGTGCGTGCGCAACACCTTCGGTCGCTGCCAGCGAATACTTTGGCAAAGCCAGGCGTCGCCCCTGAAGATATTCCTGCAAGCGTGTCTTTGCATCCTTGATGGGTTGCCCGGGGGTAATGGCCGTCAACATTTGCTCGTACAATCGAGCAATCACTGCACTTGCAGCATCGTAGCCGGCATCCAGCCAGACCGCACCAAATAGAGCTTCAAGCGTATCGGCAAGGATCGATGCACGCTGCGTGCCACCGCTTTTCAACTCACCTTCGCCAAGCCGTAGAAAATTCCCCAGAGATAATTGCAAAGCGAGTTGGTGCAAACTATCCTGCCGAACGAGATTGGCTCGCAAACGGGAGAGATCTCCCTCCGGCAGAAGTGGAAAACGATCAAAAAGCTGACGTGCAATTACGCCATTTAGAATTGAATCGCCCAGAAATTCCAGTCGTTCGTTGTGCGGTGAGCTGTGGCTACGGTGCGTGAGCGCGATCAGCAACAACGAAGCGTCCGAGAATCGATGTCCAAGTGCCTGCTCAAGTCGACGACTGGTCATTCGCTTCAGTTACGCCCCGACGAAGAGCCCTGAAAGTCGATCAGCAAGCTCACGTTGGCAAACAGGGGAATCCGGGTTTCGTAGGCAAACGAAATAACCACATCATTGCCATCCTTTGAAATATCGAGATCAGCAGGTTGAAGATTCTTGATGTAACCCACATCGGCCTGCTTGCCGAAAGCACTTCGAATTTCAGGCACTGTTTTACCGGCCGATACGGCAGCAACTGCTTTTACCGCTTTGACAATATTGAAGTAGTTCATGTACTCGGGCCCGACTTTCATCCCAAGCACGGCACCAAGAGCAATAGCGACAGCCCACAACAGCAAGCCGGAAAGCGACACACCACGCTGACGATTCATAGCAAACTCCTGATCAGAATGATCCGATACGTTTCAGATCACTGAAATTGAACCAGATAAAGAACGCCCGGCCAACGATATTTTCTTCCGGCACGAAGCCCCATACGCGACTATCGCGACTGTTATCACGATTGTCGCCCATCATGAAGTAATGACCAGGAGGCACCGTGCAGATTACCCCTGCATTATTGTAAAGACAGTTCTCACGATTTGGGAAATGCGAAGGATCCGGGATAAAACTCGGCGCATCTTCATCATTAAGCAACCGGTGCTCACTTTCCCCCAATTTTTCTACGAACTGCTTTGAAAAATAAACGCGCTCAGGGTGTAGATAGTCCTCTACCTTGGTACTTTCAAGCGGGTGCCCGTTAATCGTCAATCGCTTGTTCTGGTAGGCTATTTTGTCGCCAGGAATACCGACAACACGCTTGATGTAGTCAAGCGACGGGTCTTCCGGGTAACGAAAAACCATAACGTGACCACGTTGCGGGGTATTGATATCAATAATTTTTTTGTTGATAACCGGCAGACGAATGCCGTAGGTAAATTTGTTGACCAGAATGAAGTCACCTACGAGCAGTGTCGGAATCATCGAACCCGAAGGTATCTTGAACGGCTCAACAATGAACGAACGCAGCACAAAAACGATCAGGATGACCGGAAAAAAACTTGCGCCATACTCGACCCACCACGGGTCTTTAGCATCAACTGCACGACGATTACGCAGAATCAGCGCATCGGTCGCCCAGATGGCACCGCTAACCAACAACAGAATGAACAGGATCAGCGCAAAATTCACGTCATCACTCCGTTATTTGCCAATGCGTAAAACGGCAAGAAAAGCTTCCTGTGGAATTTCAACCGAACCGACTTGCTTCATCCGTTTTTTACCGGCTTTCTGTTTTTCGAGTAGTTTCTTCTTGCGTGAAATATCACCGCCATAGCATTTGGCGAGCACGTCCTTACGCATCGCCTTGACGTTTTCGCGCGAAATAATATTTGAGCCAATCGCAGCCTGAATTGCCACGTCGTACATCTGGCGCGGAATCAACTCACGCATTTTCGATGCTAGTTCCCGCCCCCGGTAAATCGAGTTGGCACGATGAACAATGACGGATAAGGCATCGACTTTTTCCGAGTTAATCAGGATATCGAGTTTGACTACATCAGCTGCCCTGTACTCCTTGAACTCATAATCAAGAGAAGCGTAACCGCGCGAGACTGATTTAAGCTTATCGAAGAAATCCATCACCACTTCGGCCATCGGCATCTCATAAACAAGCTGCACTTGTCGGCCACGATAAGTCATGTCGACCTGATTGCCGCGTTTCTGATTACAAAGCGTAATGACGTTACCGAGGTACTCCTGCGGGACAAAAACAGTCGTCGTAATAATCGGCTCGCGGATTTCCTCAACCTTCGACTGGTCCGGCAGTTTTGCCGGGTTTTCAACCTGGATCAGGCTACCATCGCGCATCAGAACTTCATAGACAACTGTCGGTGCCGTGGTAATCAGATCCTGATCAAACTCGCGCTCCAACCGTTCCTGCACAATCTCCATGTGTAACAAACCGAGAAAGCCGCAACGAAAACCGAAACCAAGCGCTTGCGAGACTTCAGGCTCGTAGTGCAACGAAGCATCATTGAGTTTTAACTTTTCGAGCGACTCACGCAGAGAGTCGTACTGGTTGGATTCAACCGGATACAGTCCGGCAAAAACCTGTGATTTGATCTCCTTAAATCCCGGTAGTGCCTCAGTCGCAGGCTTGTCAGCCAAGGTGACCGTGTCGCCCACTTTTGCGGCTTGTAACTCCTTGATGCCAGAGATGATGTAACCCACCTCACCGGCACGCAATGCATCGCGCTGTAAGGCTTTCGGCGTAAATACGCCGACCTGCTCACACAAATGGGTTGAGCCGGCGGCCATCAGCCGGATTTTGTCCTTGGGCTTGAGCGTGCCATCAAAAACACGCACCAGCATAACTACGCCGACATAGTTATCAAACCAGGAATCAATCAACAAGGCTTTGAGCGGCGCATCCGGATCGCCTTTCGGCGCAGGAATGCGCTCGATAATTGCTTCCAGAATATCTTCGACGCCCAACCCGGTTTTGGCAGAAGCTAAAATAGCTCCTGACGCATCAATACCAATAACATCTTCAATTTCCTGACGCGCGTTATCCGGCATAGCAGAAGGAAGATCAATTTTATTTAAAACCGGTAGCACATCGACGCCAAGCTCAATCGCTGTATAGCAGTTAGCGACGGTTTGCGCCTCAACGCCTTGGGATGCATCAACAACCAACAAAGCGCCTTCACAAGCAGAGAGGGAGCGCGAAACTTCGTAAGAGAAGTCCACGTGTCCCGGTGTGTCGATCAAATTGAGGTTATAAACTTCGCCACTACGCGATTTGTACTGTAGTGCTGCCGTCTGCGCCTTGATCGTAATGCCACGCTCGCGTTCGATATCCATCGAGTCCAGCACCTGCGCTTCCATCTCGCGATCAGACAAGCCGCCGCAAAGATGAATGATCCGGTCGGCCAGTGTCGATTTGCCGTGGTCGATATGGGCAATAATTGAAAAATTACGGATGTGTTGCATGTGATTTTTTATGTCGCGGATGCTCCGCGCCTGAAAAAAAGGGTGCTGGCGAGCACCCTTTGTTCGATTTGCCTGAAGGCGCGGATTTTAGCGGATTTTGCTCAATAAATCACGGACTTTGGGTTCGTCGAGGAAGTAATGACAGAGTTCCGTACCGTCATACAACAGTACAGGAACCCGCTCATTGTAGAGAGCCTCCAGTTGCGGGTCAGCATCTACATCGATTACTTCGACCTCAACGCCGAATTCGGTTGCCAACGGTAACAGCGCAGCCTCCATGTCATGGCAGAGATGACAATAGCCACGCGACATCAGCTTCAGCGTTGCGGTCACGCTATTCTCCTTTTTTATCAGGTAAACCTTTGATTGTCAGAAAAGTTTGTATCTCTCCCCGACGAACAAGAAGCGTTATATTGCTGGCCTTGTCGAACTGAGTCAGCAGCTGGTTAAATTGCTCAGTAGTTTTAATATCAGTGCTAACTCCACGGGCGATCAAAGACAGAATGACGTCACCCGGCCTCAATTCGGCTCGTGCCGCATTGCCACGAATGTCCTCAACCAGCAGACCGCCGGTGACTTTTAGATCACGCTTCTGCTCTGAGGTTAGCTCGGAAAGCACTAAACCAAGGCGGTTTGCCGCTTGTTCAACGGGTTTGGGTGATTTTCCATTTTTAACAGAGACTTTCTCCTCTGGGATTTCACCAATAACTACGGACAGATCCTTCGTCGCACCTTTTCGCCAAATTTGAATCGATACTTTTGTGCCGGGGCGAGTAGCACCAACCAGGCGGGGCAACTCGCTGGAAGTATTAACCGCTTTGCCGTCAAATTTGAGAATTACGTCCCCTGGTTCAATACCTGCCTTGTCGGCGGGACTACCTTTCTCAATGGCGTTTACAGCAGCACCCTGGGTTTTGGGTAGGCCAAAAGATTCTGCTAGTTCTTTGCTTACTTCCTGAATAACAACGCCGATACGACCTCGGCTGACTTTTCCATTAGCGCGCAGTTGGCCCTGAACATCCATCGCAACATCAATCGGGATAGCAAAGGAGATTCCCATAAAGCCACCGGAACGGCTATAAATTTGTGAATTGATGCCGACTACTTCTCCCTTCATATTGAATAAGGGCCCCCCCGAATTTCCCGGATTGATAGCTGCATCTGTCTGAATAAACGGTACAAAATTCTCTTGCGGCAATGAGCGCCCCTTCGCGCTGACGATACCGGCAGTCACGCTGCTGTCGAACCCGAAAGGGGAACCGATAGCAACTACCCATTCTCCCACCTTGAGGACACTCGGATCGCCGAGTCTGACTGTTGGCAACCCAGTGACGTCAATTTTGATAAGCGCAATATCGGTGCGCTTATCTGAACCAATGATTTTAGCCTTGAACTCCCGTTTGTCTGATAGCCGGACAAGTATTTCATCTGCCGAGTCAACGACATGAGCGTTGGTAAGAATGAAGCCATCAGCCCCAACAATAAAACCCGAACCGAGTGATCGACTTTCAAAATCACGTGGTGCCCCCGGCGAATTGGGCGTACCGGGCATTCCAGGCTGTTTTGGCATGAAACGACGAAAGAGCTCGAAGGCAGGATCATCTTCGTCAAATGGAAAAGGTTGAGCATTTCGGTTGTTGCCATGAACAACCTGGGTCGTACTGATATTAACAACAGCAGGCCCTTGCTTCTCAACGAGTTCTGTGAAATCAGGCAAGCCACGGTTCTGCGCCTGTACAGTGAGCGACAAAAATGTGAAGAAAAAAAACGCAATGATTTGTTTCATAACGAAAAGCACCCCCGAATATTTCTGAAATCACATGAAGAATGTTGCAGACAATAAACTTGGGACAATCCTTAAAAACTCAAGTTCGAATGTAGGCCTGAAATTTTTGAGTAAGATTTGACTTCATGTGAGCGCGTCGGAGTGCAAGCCACGCCACCAGCAGGCCTCCAAACATGCCGGCAATTGCACCCGACTCACCGCCCAAAATTTCACCTATAAAAGCGCCAGAAAACAACGAAAATAGTGGAAAAACATAGGCATAGAATGCACTGTGTCGAACAGCGCCCTCTGAAATCGCAATTAGTACCCTTTGTCCAGGCAATGCTTTACCGGGATTCAATACAAGGAAAGTCCGAGGCGTAGAGCAAAACATTTTCCCGATATTATTGCCACCACACCCCCCTTGCTCATGACAACGACCGCAACCTGTTTCATCCATAAGAACCGTTGCGAAATCACCATCAACTTTGGTGATTGTTCCCTGCGCATCAATCATGTTTTCTAATGCTCGATAAAATTTGAAGAGATTTTAATCGCGAAGACCGGCGATTTACCATCTGCGATCAGGTGCAGTATCGAGAAGTGGCCTCAGCTTGGCTGCCACGGCTTCGCGCGCTCGAAAGATTCTTGAGCGTACCGTGCCAATTGGACAATTCATTACCTGGGCAATATCTTCATAGCTGTAGCCTTCAATTTCTCGTAGCACAATGGCTGTTCGCAACTCCTCAGGCAAGGACTCCATCGCCGCATTGACAGTCTCTCCAACCTGTTTTGACTGAAGCAAGCTCTCAGGTGTGTTGATGTCACGTAATTGATCTGCATCCTCGAAGCCTTCAGCTTCATCAGCATCGAAGTCAGTGGATGTGGGCGCACGGCGCCCTTGAGCGACGAGGTGATTTTTTGCTGTGTTGATCCCAATTCGGTAAAGCCAGGTATAAAACGCACTGTCGCCACGGAACGAGGGCAACGCACGATAGGCTTTAATAAAGGCTTCTTGTGCAACATCCTCAACTTCAGCGTGATCGCGTATGAAACGCGACAAAAGTCTTCCGAGTTTGCGCTGATACTTAGCTACAAGTATCTCGAAAGCATGTTTATCGCCTGCCTGTGCGCGTTCAACCAGTTTTTGGTCAATTTCGCGATCGCTCATGCTCGGTGGTTTCCCTGTCAGACGGTGTGAGATTCGCGCTGAAGTATAGCGCAACAAATGCGCCGAAGTGATGCGCGCTCATTCAACACAGATGCGCCCCAGAATGCTTTTGCCGGATTGGCCGCCGTGCGTATGCGCTCTAACGGACGTGATATAGTTGCGGCCTTTGTTGGCAAGGCTTTTATCGTGTCACTTTGTTTTGACGTTCTAATTATTGGCAGTGGTCTGGCCGGACAATCGGCTGCCCTTCGCCTCGCAAAAACCCTCAAGGTGGCTCTGATTAGCAAGCGTGCGCTTGAAGATAGTGCATCTAGTTGGGCTCAGGGCGGCATTGCAGCAGTACTTGATAGCCAGGATTCAATCGACGCGCACATTCGCGATACCATTACTGCGGGCGCATTCCTGAATAATATTGAGACCACGCGATTTGTCATCGAAAATGGCCGTCGGGCTATTGACTGGCTAATAGAACAAGGCGTGCCCTTCACCCGCGACGAAGCTGGCTATCACCTCACTCGTGAGGGGGGGCATAGTGCCCGGCGCGTCATTCATGTCGCTGATGCCACTGGATTCGCCGTTCAGGACACCCTGACACGCAAGGTTCGTCAGCATCCTAATATCACTGTTCTCGAAAGACACATCGCAATTGATCTGATTACGGCTGAAAAACTTGGCATAGCCACGAATCGTTGCTACGGAAGTTACGCGCTGGATCGTGACAGCGGTGAGGTGGTTACAGTCGGTGCAGCGCATACGATCATTGCCACGGGCGGTGCTGGCAAGGTTTATCTCTACACTACAAATCCCGATACATCGACTGGCGACGGCATCGCTATGGCATGGCGTGCAGGGTGCCGCGTAGCAAACATGGAGTTCATCCAATTCCATCCAACGTGTCTTTATCATCCGCAAGCCAAGTCATTTCTGATTTCAGAAGCAGTACGTGGCGAGGGAGGAATCCTGCGCCTGCCTGATGGCACTCGGTTCATGCCGGCACACGACTCTCGCGCCGAACTCGCGCCGCGTGACGTTGTAGCGCGGGCAATCGACTTTGAAATGAAGAAACGCGGACTGGATTGTGTTTACCTCGATATCTCACACAAGCCAGCTGAATTTCTTGGAGAACACTTTCCAAACATTCTTGCCCGTTGCCTCGAATTAGGTATTGATATTACACGTGAGCCAATCCCGGTTGTTCCCGCTGCACATTACACATGCGGCGGCATTGTCACCGATTTAAGGGCGCGTACGGACATACCTGGGTTGTATGCTGCCGGGGAGGCTTCATGCACTGGGTTGCACGGTGCCAATCGTTTGGCCAGCAACTCACTGCTTGAATGCCTTGTTTTTGCTGAATCTGCCGTAACCGATATTCTCGCCCAAGATCCAATTGAATTACCCCAGCTTCCTCAGTGGGATGCCAGTCGCGTCACTGACCCCGACGAGGAAATCGTAATTTCCCACAATTGGGACGAATTACGGCGTTTCATGTGGGATTATGTTGGAATTGTTCGCACTACGAAGCGGTTACAACGCGCGCAGCACAGGATAAGACTGCTGATACGCGAAATTGAAGAGTTTTATTCTCACTTCAGGGTTAGCCACGATTTAATCGAGCTACGCAATCTTGTGGTTACAGCTGACTTGATTGTTCGATGTGCACTTCAGCGCAAGGAAAGTCGAGGGTTACACTTTAGTAGAGACTTTCCTGAGATGCTACCGAAAGCCCGCAATACCATTCTCAGACGTCGTTCTTATCGTCGGACTCGTTAGCTTCATCACACCAGCGAAGCCATAGCCGAAGTGTTCGAAATTGATCCTCAGAAATACTGTCGGGCAGTAACGTCAGATTAGTCACCATTGCTGCATCACCAATCCGCATACGCAAAATAATCAAATGACTAAATACGGTACTGTCGCGTAAAACAACGGACCCCGTGTGCTGACCGTCTGCAAACAAGCACTCAATCTTTCCAGATGCAGAAAGACGCAAACCAAGAATTCTTGGTGACTTAAATAGACTGTGCCAGAGGGAAGTACAGATTGGCAAGATCATAAATATGCGTACAAGCCAAGGCAAAGGCATTGAAAGCGCACAGGCAAAACCTAGCACGTGAAATAGAAAAAGGAACGATGCTAGAAATCGAGATCGGTGTAGTTTAATTGAAACAGGAAACTGCACCGATGAAAGTAATACGCCAAGCCAGATCTAAACCGCTAAATCCGTTTGAAAACAATTGTGCCGTTAGTGCCACCGAAACCAAAGGAGTTTGACAGGGCAACATCGATTTTCATCTGTCGCGCTTCGTTTGCACAGTAATCAAGGTCACACAATTCATCCTTATTGAATAAATTGATCGTCGGTGGTGAAACCTGATTATAGATAGCTAGCGCTGAAAAAACAGCCTCAATACCGCCTGCGGCTCCAAGCAGATGTCCTGTCATAGATTTTGTTGAATTAACAACAAGTTTCTTGGCATGATCACCAAAAGCACGTTTAACCGCAATCGTTTCTGCTTTATCCCCGAGCGGAGTAGATGTTCCATGTGCATTGACGTATTGCACATCCTGCGGACTCAATTGAGCATTGCGTAGCGCATTGCTCATGCAGCGCGCAGCACCCTCTCCATCTTCACACGGGGCCGTCATATGATTGGCATCTGCACTCATACCAAAACCAACCAACTCGCCATATATCCGTGCACCACGTGCCTTGGCGTGCTCGTACTCTTCCAGCACTACGACACCAGCGCCCTCGCCGAGAACAAAACCATCGCGGTCTCTATCCCATGGGCGACTAGCTGTCTTGGGGTCATCATTACGCGTTGATAATGCGCGAGCTGCACAAAAGCCACCGAGGCCCAATTTTGAAACACAGCCCTCAGCACCGCCAGCGATCATTATGTCAGCATCGCCATACTCAATGAGTCGCCCAGCATCACCAATACTGTGTGTTCCGGTCGAACAGGCGCTGACCAAAGAAACATTTGGCCCCTTGTAGCCAAACATGATCGACAAATTACCGGAGATCATGTTGATGATCGATCCGGGGACAAAAAATGGAGAGATTTTGCGAACACCACCTGCCAGAAAATCGTCGCAAGTGTCCTCAATCATCGGCAAGCCACCAATACCAGAACCAATCGCCACACCAATCCGTTCGGCATTGTCCGGATGCGCCTCAAGACCTGCGTCTTTGATGGCCTGAATACCCGCAGCCATTCCGTAATGAATAAACGTATCCATACGACGGGCTTCTTTTGCAGAAAGGTATTGAGCAATATCGAAATCCCTGACTTCTCCGGCAATTTGTACGGGGAACGTCGAGATATCGAAACGGGTAATCCGATCAATTCCGGAACGCCCGGCAAGAATATTTTGCCAGGCTTGTTCAACGGAATTGCCGACGGGAGAAATAATCCCAAGGCCGGTGATAACGACTCTGCGACGTGCCAAGATTAACTCCGGATAAAAAAAGGAATAAAGCGATTCATTCCCAGATACCTCCCTGCTTAACCCAGAAGTTTGTCAATTCGGGGGACAGGGAAGTTCCTCTGAAAATTACTTCTTGTGACCAACAACGTAATCAATGGCCTGCTGGACATTGGTAATTTTCTCGGCCTCATCATCCGGAATCTCACATTCGAATTCTTCTTCAAGTGCCATAACGAGCTCAACAGTATCAAGTGAGTCTGCGCCGAGGTCATCAACAAATGAAGATTCATTTTTGATATCTGCTTCGTTAACGCCGAGTTGCTCAGCAACGATTTTCTTCACACGCTGTTCAATATTTTCCATCGGGATTTCCTTCTTAGAGTTCATCGACAAATCAAAACCTAGCAATTCTACCAAAACCGCTACTGCTTACCAAATTGCAGCAATCCAGCAAACAGCCACATCAGTCCATATACATGCCGCCGTTAACGTGAATCGTCGTCCCTGTGACATACGCGGCGCCCGGTGATGCGAGAAAAACTACCGCTGCAGCGACATCATGAGGCTGTCCTAGACGGCCTAAAGGGATTCCACTGATCAAGGACGTTTTCTGTTTTTCGTCCAAAGATTTTGTCATGTCAGTATCGATCAAACCAGGGGCTACACAATTGACAGTAATATTGCGACTACCAAGCTCACGAGCCAACGAACGAGTCATCCCTGCTACGCCTGCCTTGGCTGCACAGTAGTTTACCTGTCCAGGGTTGCCGGAATGCCCGACAACTGAAGTTACGTTGATAATTCGCCCTCGACGAGCCTTCATCATGCCTCGCATGACTGCCTTCGAGAGACGAAAAACAGATTTAAGATTGGTGTCAAGAACTGCATCCCACTCGTCATCTTTCATGCGCATAGAAAGATTGTCACGTGTTATACCGGCATTGTTAACCAGAATTCCAATCGCACCATAGGCATTTTCAACGTAACTAATCAGCGTGTCGAGTTGCATTGCATCACGCACTTCCAGTACGGCGCCCTCGCCTTTTAGTCCAGCAGCGGAGAGATAGGCAGTAATCTTTGCAGCACCATCTTCACTCGTTGCCGTACCAATCACGATCGCACCAAGCTGACCGAGTTCCAAAGCAATAGCCTGGCCGATTCCGCGCGAGGCCCCTGTGACGAGTGCGATTTGTTCATTGAGCATTGATTTACTCCAGAGTCGGAATTGCTGCTTCCATAGCAGCCAGATCAGCTAGTGCAAGCCCTGTTACACCCTCAGAACAACGTTTGCTGAGCCCGGCAAGCACTTTTCCCGGACCACATTCAGCTACCGTAGTCACACCCATTGTGGCCATCTTCTGAATCGTTTCGACCCAGCGCACAGGCGAATAGGCTTGGCGAATCAGCGCATCCTTAATCTTTGCTAAATCTGATTCGATAAAGACATCAACATTATTTACAACCGGGATTTTTGGTGTTGAAAAATTAAGCTCAGCTAATCGTGCAGCGAGTTTGTCGGCCGCAGGCCGGATTAGCGAAGAATGAAATGGCGCCGATACCGGTAGCAGTACGGCACGCTTGGCCCCACGGGTCTTACACCCCTCACACGCGAGTTCGACGGCCGCCTTGCTGCCGGCGATAACCGTTTGCCCCGGCGCATTGAAATTTACTAGCTCGACTACTGCGCTATTGCCCAGTTCAGACACCGCCACTCTACAGGCCTCGCGAATCCTTTCGTCGTCGAGATTCAGAATTGCCGCCATTGCACCTGTACCTACTGGAACGGCCGCCTGCATGGCAACGGCACGAAGCCTGACAAGCGGTACAGCATCCTTGAACGCAATAACCCCTGCCGCAACCAACGCCGAGTACTCACCAAGACTGTGCCCGGCAACAACTGAAGGCAGTCTGCCACCTTTCTCGAGCCACAAGCGATAAGTTGCAACTCCAGCAGTTAGCATCACCGGTTGCGTATTAACTGTTTGTACAAGCACTTCCGCCGGTCCTTCCGCGAGCAATTGCCAGATATCCTGCCCAAGTGCTGCTGAGGCTTCGTCGAAGGTGGCACGAACAATGGCTGACTCACCATAGGCTGCCATCATGCCAACCGATTGCGACCCCTGCCCAGGAAAAACAAACGCAAATGCCATGAAATGCCTTTCTAGAATTCGAGCAGCACAGCGCCCCAGGTAAAGCCACCACCAACACCCTCAAGCATTACCTTCTGCCCTGGCTTAATACGCCCATCGCGCACTGCTGCGTCAAGCGCCAACGGTACCGAAGCTGCTGAAGTGTTGCCATGCTGATCAACAGTAACAATGACCTTATCCATACTCAGCCCCATTTTCTTGGCTGTCGCTTCGATGATGCGGATATTGGCCTGATGCGGGATTAGCCAATCAATCTCATTCGGTTCCACTCCCGCCGCCGCACAGCACTCGTACGCTACTTCCGCTAGTACGCGAACGGCAAACTTGAAGACAGCTTTTCCGTCCATACGCAAAAAAGGATCACCAATCACCTGTCCGCTACAAACATTACCGGGAACCGACAATATATTGTGGTGCGCGCCGTCGGCGTGCAACGCCGACGCGAGAATTCCCGGTTTATCAGAAGCCTCAAGCACCACTGCACCGGCACCGTCACCAAACAAAACACAGGTAGCTCGATCCTGCCAGTCAAGAATGCGCGAAAACACCTCTGCGCCGACGACCAAAGCTTTTTTGTGACTACCTGAGCGAATAAATTTTTCAGCGATAGTCAGGGCGTAGATAAACCCGCTACATACTGCCTGAACGTCAAAAGTTGTTGCACCATGATTGCCGAGTTTTCCTTGCAGGAGGCAAGCCGTACTGGGAAAAATAAAATCCGGCGTCGAAGTAGCGACAATAATCAAATCAAGTTCACTGGCGTTCAAACCAGCAGCAGTAAGCGCGCGACGACTTGCTTCAAGCGCCAGTTCGCTAGTAGTACCTGCCGGTTCGACCAAATGGCGAGCCTTGATGCCGGTTCGCGTAACAATCCACTCGTCGTTAGTATCAACTCCGCGCAGCATAAGATCATGGTTAGTGACTGCCGAACCAGGCAAAAAGCTGCCGACACCAATAATTCGCGCAAACATGCTAAATATGCTCCTGAAGTGGTTGTTGCTGCGCCAAACGTTCAGTAATTCGGTTCAGCACACCACTCCTTGCAGCATCTGCAGCACGATCAAGCGCATTGGCAAAAGCCATGACATCGGCAGAACCATGGCTCTTGAGAACGATACCTTTCAACCCGAGCAAACTGGCGCCGTTATAGCGCCTGTGGTCAAACCGTTTTTTGAAATTATTGAGAACCGGCATGGCCACCAGTGCGATCAAACGGGTCAACAAATTACGGCTGAATTCCTTTCGCAGAAAACCTGCCAGCATCTGCGCTAATCCCTCGGATGCTTTGAGTGCGACATTGCCGACAAAGCCGTCACAGACAACGACATCTGCTTCGCCCTTGTAGAGGCCATCTCCCTCAACATTCCCAATGAAATTCAATCCAGAGTCTTTGAGTAATTCTGCCGCACGTTTAACGACATCATTCCCCTTGATATCTTCCTCGCCAATATTGAGCAGACCAACGGTAGGTCTATCTTTGTGCTCAATAGCCGAAACCAACGATGCGCCCATAATGCCAAATTGCAGCAGATGCTCTGGCGAACAATCGACATTAGCGCCAAGATCCAGAACATGCGTATGGCCGGTCACAGTCGGAAGAATCGCACAAATAGCAGGGCGATCGATGCCTGGCAGCATTTTAAGAACGAATCTGGAAATAGCCATCAGCGCACCGGTGTTACCGGCAGAAACGCAAGCATCTGCCTCGCCTAGCTTGACGAGGTTGATTGCAATACGCATTGAAGAATCTTTTTTGTTGCGCAGCGCGAGCGCCGGCGGCTCATCCATTGCCACCACTTCGGAAGCATGACGAACGACGACGCGCGTTTGGCACACACCGACAAGCAATGGGCGAATTTTTTCTTCAAGCCCAACTAGAACGACGCGTGCATCTTCATTTCTGTTAACGAAGTCAAGCGCCGCCGGCACGGTGACACGGGGTCCGTGATCTCCGCCCATACAGTCAATGGCGACAGTAATAGTCATCCAGTTATCCGGTGACAGGCAAAAGAAAAGGCAGGCAGTTAACCCTAGCGGGAAACTGCCTGCCTGATCCTAAAAAATTACTCGCCTGTACCTTTGGCTACCTTCTTGCCACGATAGTAACCGGACGGGCTGACGTGGTGGCGCAGGTGTACTTCACCAGTCGTAGGCTCAATGGCCAGCGGTGGGTTGGTCAGAAAATCGTGCGCGCGATGCATGCCACGCTTGGATGGGGATTTTTTGTTCTGCTGAACGGCCATAACTTACTCCTAAAATCAAATGTACTAGGCTTTACCCTTGAGGCCGGTTAGCGCGGAAAACGGCGAAACTTTCGCCGCCCCCAGCCCGGCATCGGGCATGGCACAACTTTCGTGGCACGGTGCCACCGGCAGGGCGAGAATGACCTCGTCCTCAATCAACACCGTAACATCGAGTTCTTTCTGCATCAGAAGGAAATCCTTGGAATCATCTTCGATTTCTTCCTGCGTCAGTTCATTCTCATCGACAACAAACTCAAGCAGACTGCGTAGCTCAAGAGAGTACTCAACCCCCTCGAGACAGCGCTGACAGCACATGGAAAATTTGCCGTCAAGCTGCAAAAAAATCTGAGCTCTATTACGCGGTCCCATCTTTCCTTCAGCCCGGTAGGCCAGATAACCAGCAGAATCTGCCAGTAAATCAAGCACTCGAGTCAAATCTGCGATCCGCAATTCGCCTTGTAGCGAGCTTGCTTCACGCGCAAAAACGAGACTATCAATAACAATCCGTTGCGACATAAGGGGCGCATGATATTATTTTTGGCTTTTGAAGTCAAAGAAGCGGCGCATTTAATTCAAATTTTTCTGAAATTTTTCTATTTTGTCGCGGACTTGGCGCAACTTCCTAGCCGAATGTCTCATGAACGCTCCTCAACTTGTTCTTGCATCAACCTCGCCATTTCGTCGAGAGTTACTCGCCCGCCTCGGGTTGCCATTTTCAATAGCCAATCCGGCTGTTGATGAATTCCCGTTGCCCGGCGAATCACCCGAATCAACAGCGCTTCGCCTTTCTGAAGCTAAGGCGCGAGCCGTTGCCGCAAACTATCCCGAAGCGTTGATTATCGGTAGCGATCAGGTCGCCTGTCTCGATGATCAAATCTTTGGGAAGCCCGGCACGCACGAAAATGCTGTCAAGCAACTCCAGAGCATGCGCGGTCGAAGTGTCAATTTTTTCACAGGTCTATGCCTGCTCAATACAAAAACCGGGCAAGCGCATATACGCGGCGTACCAACACTAGTAACTTTTCGCGATCTAACGGATCTTGAAATTGAAAATTACCTGATGCGAGATCAGCCTTATAACTGTGCGGGCAGCGCAAAATCGGAAGGGTTGGGTATCGCGATCATCGCAAAAATGGACGGTAGCGACCCTAACGCATTGATTGGTCTACCCCTAATAGCACTCTGCGACCTGCTAAAAATTGAAAGATATAGTGTTTTAAAACAATAGGATAAAGAACTAATATAAAGCCATTTATGAACAAAGGTTCGCTCTACCTAATCCCCGTACCGCTCGGCCTGTCGGCACTCGATACAGTATTGCCCTTAGCTGTTCAAAACCAAGCGAAACAACTCAAGCACTTTGTTGCCGAAAATGCAAAGTCAGCACGAGCTTTCCTCAAATTGCTTCCTTCAGATACACCCTTGCAACAAATCGAAATATACGAACTCAGCGAACACACACCTGTTAGCGCGCTACCGAACTTGCTTGCGCCATTAAAGGCAGGTATCGATGTCGGCCTGATTTCGGAAGCGGGCTGCCCTGCCGTTGCTGACCCTGGCGCAAATCTTGTAGCGCTTGCGCAGCGCGAAGGAGTTTGCGTCGTGCCGATGACCGGACCTTCATCGATTTTGCTCGCTTTAATGGGCTCTGGGCTATCTGGGCAGAATTTTGCCTTTCACGGTTATCTACCCGTCAAGGAAGACGAACGGCAGAAAAAACTTAGGGAACTGGAAAAGGATTCTCGTCAGGAGAAACGGACACAGATATTTATTGAAACACCCTACCGAAACCGGCAGATGTTCGAAACACTGATTAAAGCTTGCGCCGACAGCACGAAAATCTGCGTCGCAACCGACTTAACACTAGAAAGCGAATCGATTATGACGCGAACCCGTGCTCAATGGCGCCACCAAGGGTTACCTGAGATAGATCGCCGCCCAACGGTTTTTTTACTGCAAGCCTAACGAATTGTCACCCGCTCGCCACCGAACAATCGCAACACCAAACTCTGCGCCATATCTGCACCGAGGCGTTTGGCAAAGCGTTCAGCAATGTTTTCCTTAACAGAGTAATCGAGAATTTTATCTGCCTTGATGATGTCGCGCGCGACCGAGTCGACAGTTCCGAAATCATCAGCCAACCCCAGTTGAATACTTTGGCTACCTGTCCACATCAGCCCTGAGAACATATCCGGTGTTTCTTTAAGTCTTGCTCCACGACCTTGGCGAACAACTTCGATAAACTGTTTGTGAATTTCCCCCAGTAATACTCTCGCGTGCTCCTTTTGTTTTGAATCCTGTGGAGAAAATGGGTCGAGGAAGCCCTTGTTCTCGCCTGCCGTAAGTAATCTCCGCTCAACGCCTAGCTTTTCCATCGTACTGGTAAAACCAAAGCCATCCATTAACACACCGATAGACCCCACAATGCTAGCCTTATCGACAAAAATCTTGTCGGCAGCCGCTGCAATGTAATAACCTCCCGACGCGCACAGATCCTCAACCACCACATAAAGAGGCACTTCGGGATGCTTTGCCCGCAAACGACGAATCTCGTCATAAACGATGCCGGACTGAACGGGACTACCGCCAGGACTATTGATTCTTAGGATAACGCCAGCGGTACCTTTGTCCTCAAACGCAGACTGCAAGGCGCCATTGATTTTCTCAGCGCTGGCGTCGCCACTCGACTCGATAGTGCCGCGCACATGTACAAGCGCAGTGTGTTTCCCATCAACCAAGGTTTCCGAACCACCCCAGTCAATTACCAGAACAAGTACAGCAACGAGGTATACCAGCGCGGATAGTTTGAAAAAAATTCCCCATCGGCGTTTTGCTTTCTGCTCCTGCAAAGTAGAGAAAGCAATTTTTTCCAGTAACTGGCGTTCCCATTGCGGGTCGTTCGGCGGGGTTTCCAAAGTATTTACTCGGTTGGGGTGTAAAAAATTCCGCCATCCCGTTCTGTGACGGAAATAGGCATCAGGCCTTTGCCATTGCACCGACCGCCCATGCAACGACCAGATTCGGGAGAGTACAGTGCACCATGTGTAGCACAGATCAAGTATAGCTTGGAATGATCGAAAAACTCGTTGTGTTGCCAGTCCAACTCGACCGGAACATGTCCGCAACGATTGTAATAAGCGAAGGCGCGACCACGAAAACGTACTACAAAAGCCGGCTCATCGTGACCGTACTGTATGACGGTAAAACGCACCCCCTGACCACCGTCGACCAGTGCATCAGAACTGCATATCAGCCGGCATTCGTCCGCAGCCATGCTGCCAATTCCTCTACAGTATGCAAACGTGCCAAGGGCGCCAAAGTATCAAGCTCTTCTGCTGTGTGCGCCCCGTAGTCAACGGCCAAACCCGCAACGCCGGCATTTTTTGCCATTTGCAAATCGTGTGTCGTATCTCCGATCATCAGCGTTCGCTCAGGTGACATCGAAAACTCGACAAGCAATTCTTCAAGCATTTGCGGATTCGGTTTGGAAAAACACTCGTCAGCACAGCGTGATGACTGAAAAAAAGCACCGAGACCACTTGTTTCAAGGGCTCGGTTCAGCCCGTGCCTGCTCTTTCCTGTCGCCACCGCCAGCAGAAACCCCGCTTCCGCCAGTTCGCCAATCAAGTCCGCAGCACCATCGAATAGCTGCAAGGTGTGATCATCTTTCAGATAGTGATAGCGATAGCGTTCAACCATCTGCGGATAGCAGTACTCTGGGAGTTCCGGTACAGCGTGATGCAGCGCATCACTCAACCCGAGACCGATTACATGCCGTGCCCGCTCATCCGGCGGTTCTGGCAAATCCAGATCGCGGCATGCTGCCTTGATCGCACCGACAATGGCGCCCGCCGAATCTAGAAGAGTGCCATCCCAGTCGAACACCAGAAGTTCAAATCTTTTCGCCATAGTCCTGTTTTTCTTTTGCGGATATCTGCTGCAAGAATCGCTGTAATGTTCCTGGTACTGGCGCCTCGAACGATAAGGCATCGCTATTGATCGGATGTGGGAAACGCATTTTCCAAGCGTGGAGAAACATACGTTTTAGCCCATCTCTAGCCAGTCCCTTGTTCAATGCGAAATCACCGTATTTTTCATCGCCGGCAATAGGGAAGCCAAGATGAGCAAGGTGAACCCGTATCTGGTGAGTGCGTCCTGTTTTCAATTCAGCTTCAAGCAAACTGAAATTTTCCCAGCGTCCAAGCAAGCGAAAAACCGTATGCGATGCTTTACCCTCCTCCGATACTCTGACGCGACGTTCACCTGAGTCCAACAGATACTTGAATAAAGGCAGTTTCACGTTACGCAGCAAATCCATCCAGCGACCTTTGACGAGCACCAAATAACGCTTGTCAGCCCCCCGTCCGCTCCCGCCGATACCACCTTCACGAAACATGTCGTGCAACGCAACTAGCGCCGACCGTTTTTTGCCAATCAGCAAAATCCCCGAGGTTTCCCGGTCGAGTCGATGGGCCAGTTCAAGAAAGCGGGCTTGTGGCCGCTGGCGACGCAAAGCTTCGATAACGCCAAAACTTACGCCACTACCGCCATGAACAGCAATACCGGAGGGTTTGTCGATTACCAGCAGAGCATCGTCTTCATGCAGTATTGGCAGTTCAACCTTAATCTCAGCACCAGCTACGACATCTTCTTCACGCTGAGCAATTCGAATCGGAGGAATTCGTAGTGTATCGCCAAGCTGCAATCGATAAGAAACCGCAGCACGCTTGCTGTTCACTCGAACCTGACCGCTACGTACGATACTGTAAACGTGGCTTTTGGGAACACCCTTACAGATTTTCAATAGAAAATTATCGAGACGTTGGCCTTCCTCGTCTTCCGTAATAGTGGCCTGCGTAACAGAATTTTTGCTAACTTCGGCCATTTTGAATATACTGGAATTGATTTGCGTCTCGGATTGAAAGGGGCGCTGACCCGTGAGACCGTCGAGCGGCGCCGATTGTTACAACAATTGCGACGCATTTCCGGCAGGCCTCAGCCACCTCGCTTGTGCCAACCTGCGCAAGATCACCCAACGCAAATCACCTGGTTAAGTACGCTCACCAAAAGTAGCGATACTACTTGATTTGCGCGCGCCTAGCACGTTCGGACCGCCCCAAGCAGATTCCCGAGCCTCGATTAAAAGGCT
>CAJBIL010000213.1 GCA_903953145.1 uncultured beta proteobacterium | reverse complement strand
GTTGGATTTACCCTCACATAAAAGATTGAGGACTAACTGTTCAAAAGGGGATAGTTCTCGTGATGCAATAGTTATGTCTCTTGCCATCGTAAATGTAACTCAGTGCGCCGGACGGACAGACCGTGGCGCAGGTACCGCAGCCCTGGCAGAGGTACGGATCAACCTTGATCGTGTTGCCATTTGAAACGATGGCTTGCGTCGCACAAACATCAATGCAATTGCTGCAGCCGGATTTTTTCGCCCGGCTATGCGCGCAGAGCTTTTCGCGGAAAGCCACATACTGCGGCTTATCGAATTCACCGGTCAGCGCGAGTAAATCCTGTACCGCCAGCGCCTGATCCAGCGGATCACGCCCCGGAGCAAGGTAGCCCTCTGGCAGTTCAACCCGATTCAGCAAGGGCGCAGACGAAAGATCAAGCACCAGATCAAAGCGGTCATTACGCGCCTGAGCCTCACCAGCCAGCCTTGAGAAATCAATCGCCTGAATATCACCACAGGCCGTTAAACAGGCGTGGTGCGATTTACAACGTGTACTATCAATCTGGTAGTCATAGCCAATGGCACCTTCCGGGCAGGCACGGATGCAGGCGTTACAACGCACACAGAGATCGAGGTCAATCGGGTTTTCCTGTGCCCAGGCGATATTGAATGCGCCCAGATGGCCGCTGAACGAAGTCACCCGGCCGGAAAAAATCGGGTATTGGCGTACCGGCGGCAACTCGGCATCGCTACCAGCTCGACCGGTCATCAAGACCGTCACGGTTAGCTGCGCTTTCAAGCGCTCAGCCCAGCCCAGCGCGGCACCGGCTTCGCCCACAATCAACAGATTACCGGCCGAATTCATCGTCACGCCGGGCAGCGGGTCGGCAGCGGGCAATTGCGCAGCAGCGATCAGCGCCGCCATTTTCGGCGTCGCCATGGCGCCTTCAGCCGACCAGCCGGCCAACTCGCGGGTATTAAAAAAGCTGAGTTTATCGACAGCGCCAGCGTCTTCGGCAAGTTCGGAAAATAAAGAAACTTCCTGCGTGCAGCCAATCAATACATCGCCACTGCTTCGGCAGGCCTCGTCGACGACTGCAATTTCGTCGCGACAAAGGTTGCTATGAAAAGTAACGCGGCTATCGAGCGTAGCGCTCAGCGCTGCCTGATTGACGCAGCTGCTGCGGTTGCAATCGCATAGTTTGATTTTTTTGTCGCCACTATCCATTTTTCTGCTTCTTATAATTTATGTTGCAAAAGCATGCCACATCCCATGCCCTACTTGAATGCACGGCACAAAAAAACCTTAACTTTCTTTTATCGGGGCAGTCACGGAAGACGCATTTTCTAAAATTTCAGGCGTGTCAGTCACATCTGGCAATGATTCGGTCTTCGCATCCTCCGTTTCAAACAAAAACCGCGCCTGATTGAGCGTCGCCATCATTTCCGGCGGGATCGGCTCACTGATTGAATAATCGTCAATGTAAGTATCCAGCCCATCCATCACATTGAAATGCGGGTCTGCAAAAATCGCTTTCAAGGTCTGCCTGCGGACCGCTTCGCTTAATTCCTCCCGCAGCATCGCGGTCAGGTCGGTTCCGGAATCGATTTGTAATGTAACGTTCTCGCCCGCCACACTTGATGGCAACACCTGCGGATCTGAGGCCACAACAGGCACCTCGACACTCGCCTGACGCTTGAGTCGTGACCAGCGCGAGAGAAAGCGTGAGGGGTCGCTCATGACGGCTTAACCTGTTTTTCACGCGCCTGCGTCAAGGGGTCGTTACGCCGTACTTTTTTACGCACAGCCGGCTTGTAATGCGTATTTACAAAATCACCCACCCAGTTGGCAATCTCTTCCGGCATCGCGACACCATCGACCTGCTCGCCAGAGTCAAGGAAGCGCGCCGCCTCACCATAACTCACGGTAACAATGGTCGGCCTGGCGAAATCTTCATCCAGCCGCCACATGACAAAGACCTTGGGAATCGGAGAAGTTATATTGAGATGATAGTTATCGACCTCATCGCGAAACAATTCAAGCGCAAAACCGCCGACCAGAAACTGCTCGCGCTTCGCATCGGCAAAAATGCGACGCGGCACATTATCCAAGGCGGGCGTATCGAAAGCCGGCACAACACCCACAACCTCCCATTTTTCAGCGATCCAGCGGTTCTCAAGCTGCTGCCGTTCAATAATGACGGCGATGGGGAAGTTCTTCATACAAGGGGCTCCCGAAAAAATTCTACGGATGATCGGCGATCTGTCGCTACCGTCCGCTCAGGCAGGTTGCAGGATCGCTCACATAAGCGTCCAAGCCAACAGCACGCAAGCGCTCAAGGTAGCAGCCATAATGATCAACCCAATCAAAGGCTTTGTCATCTGCCAGTAGACCTGGCACATTGGTGAGGTCAATTTCTGCAAGGTGAAGTACATCCACACCCGTTGCTTGCATCAGTCCTTCTACCAGCAACATGTCGGAAAGCAGATAAACCGCATATTTTGAGGCAACTTCAAGTCGCTTTGTCGTTTCTTCAATCGTCAAATGAGCCATTGAGTCAATAGCCGCAGTAAGTTCAGCGCGTTGAAGCCGGCTTTGCCCTACATGCTGATCAAGCAGGCGAGCCACCGCAGGAGCAACCCCTTGCGTTACCGGCCGGCTGATTGCCGTCATGCTTATCGGCTCCGGGAGCATCACACGGACGCCCCCAAGTTTTTCCCTTACCAACCTGCGGGCTTCGCCGATTTCCACACCCGACATCGGTTGCAGGAGACAGGGCTGAGTGCTGGGACTCCGCAGCAACTGGCACAGTGCGCGATGCCAGATTTTCTGGCCAAGCATATCGCCAAAGGTGCTTTGCTCACCGGCAATTTGCAGACTACCGCCACCGATATCGAGTACATGACTGGTTAAAAGCCGTTCCCCAAGCAACTGGCGCGCACCAAAATAACCGTAAGCGCCTTCGGTGGCTTGAGGAATTACCAACACGGCCACGCCACTTGCCGCCTCAATACGCGCCAAATCTACAACGAGCTTTTCGGCATCTTGCTGTAATGCAATACGCCAAGCGGAAAAGCCGCCGCCTACGCGCGCGCAATCTTCTGCAAAGCCGGCTTCCCTGGGCAAAGCAAGCAGCGCTCTAATCGTCGGATCAATGTTTTCTTTCAGACCCCGGCCGGCCCACAAGGGGCCAAGATAATCAATGTCAGCACGCCCGACCGCTTTACTGCTAGAGGCACCGGCTCTGATACCCGACGAACCCATATCGAATGCGATCCGGCAGGGCGCGTTGGCAAAGGCAAGCGTAGCCAGCAACTGGCAGGCCAGCACCAACAAACATCGCAAGATACGCGCAGAAGTTCGCATCGCAGATTACTTGTGCAAGTAACCCATCACACCAGCCAGCAAACCGATGATGGTCGCGGTGTAGACGCCCGTCAGCATCCATCGCTTGCGGGTCAGCAACGTGATTGCAGATAACGCGATGGCGATCTGTAGCAAGGTTGTTGCCAGCGCCCAACGCTCATGGACATGCATTTCCAGCTCGCTCTTCTGGTCTGCGCCCTTGGCCGCTGCCTCCAGCTTCTCTGCCTCAGCCTTGATCTCTTCTTTTTCTTTTTTGTAACGCTCGACTGCCTGCTTGAATTTTTCCTGAGCTTCGCCGGTCGTCAGTGTTACCGAAAGTTCGGCCAGATTTTGCTTGTTGCTCTTGGCCTGATAATAATTCCATTGATTCGAGGCTGAAGTTTTCTGAATCGCAGCTTCGTTTTTATAGAGCAAAGCCGCGTTCTGCGAATGTCCGCCCATATACCCGAAGATTGCGCCAACAGTGGACAAAATAGCCGTCAAAACAGCCAACCGCGAGGTAAAACTGTCCCCGCCATGCTGCGTGGCATGCTCAATTTCGTGATCGTGTGGGCCGTGTACGTGAAATCCATCTCCAGACATCAGTAATACTCCTTCTCAGTGCAATTATTGGGGCTTGATCAAGTAGCGAATTCTATCGCTTGCATGAAGCGATCAAACTTTTTATCGCAGAAAGTAATCGTCCTGACGCGCTTTGAAATAAGCACTTTGAACAACCCGATAGAGTCAGAAAAACATCGCCAATAAAACGCTGTTTACTTTGTAACAAGCCATCCCTATAATGCGCCCTTCTTTCGAGCGGGGGTATAGCTCAGCTGGGAGAGCGCTTGCATGGCATGCAAGAGGTCCGCGGTTCGATCCCGCGTACCTCCACCACAAGCCGAAAGAAG
>CAJBIL010000212.1 GCA_903953145.1 uncultured beta proteobacterium | reverse complement strand
CGCGTACCGATGGTGCCTGGCCGGCCGCAATAGAGTGGATCGTCGCTGGCGATCAGGTCGTGTGTCCATGCCGTGGTTACCGGAACGCCAAGCAACCGGATGACCGACTCGAATTCCGCCGTTGCGCGAGCCGCACGCACACCGGTACCGGCGAGAATGACCGGGCGCTTGGCCGTCCGCAAGCGTTCAATGATCATCGCAACGTCGCTAGAAGACGGCGCTGTGTTCTGGATAACGGGGTCGTATCGCCGCAGACCGGCGGGGTCGATGGACGCACTTTGTACATCGATCGGAATGTCCAGCCACACCGGCCCCGGCCGCCCGGATGTTGCCAGATGCAGCGCCTGATCCATGTGCCAGGCAATGTCACCGGGATGCTCCACCACGGCGGCGTACTTGGTGATGCCTCGCACCATGGGGATGATTTCACTTTCCTGATCACCCAATTGGCGTAGTCCGGGTACCGGCGTGGTGGCAAGGCAGGTGGCACGTTTGACTTGCCCGGAAACGACCAGCATGGGCAACGAGTCTGTCCATGCACCATAGACACCATTGAGGGCGTTGATGCCGCCCGGACCGGTGGTGACATTCAGTATCGCCGGCCGGTCGGCGATGCGGGCATAGGCTTCGGCAGCCATCGCCGCCGCTTGTTCGTGATGGAAAAATACCGGGGTCAGGTCGGCGTGATGGGTTAGCGCATCATTGAGAAACATGGCACCCCCGCCGGTCACCAAGAAGGTATGGCGACTTCCCCAGCGTGCTAGCCGGTCAGCGATATAGTTGGCAACAGTCATCATGGTGATGGAAAATCTCAGTAATGTGTGTTTTGAATAGCCTTGAGTGCGTCAACGACGTCTTTTGCTTGGCGCTCAGTCAAGCTCAATCTGGGCATTGAGGTTCCACTGATAAAAGAACCAGGATCTCTGATGAATGAATACAGTGATTGTTCGTTCCATATATCGCTCTGGCGATTACGGAAGCCGGTTGAGTAATTGTTGTAGTTATCGACGCCAATTTTCCGCCCATAAATATTTTGCAGGCTCGGTGCATTACTCAACGAGTTGGATTTTTCGAAGCTGTGGCATTGGGTGCATCGTTCCAATATAGGGAATTTGGTTAAAAACTGCGTATTCAGATTCCTTGCACCCAGTGAAGTTATTGACATGAAACTTCCGTCATCGGTCAGCAGAAATATTTTCTTCCCATGCTGTTTGATGTCACGAATTCTCTTGCCGATCATGAGTTGCTCAACGTATAAAACTTTATCGGCGAGTCGTTTTATACGGTAGAGCGACTGAGCTTTGAGAGAGGCCAAAAGTAGGTCTCCCTCCCAGTTTATATCGAAGCCTTTGAGTTCAATTAATTGAGTCGGTGCGATGGATGGAATGAATGCATAGAGTGGTATGGCAAACTGCTTTTCTGCATCAGCCTTGCCGAACCGGATCATGGAGTCGTACTGCGTACCGAAGGACTGTGATGGCCAGCCATAGTTGCTGGATTGCTTGATGATGTTCAGTTCATCGCCACCACGTGGGCCATGCTCGGATGCAATCAGGCTGCCATCGGCGGTGGCTAGCAAGCCCTGCGGATTCCGATGTCCGATTGAGTAGACTTCAAATGCGCCTGATTTCAGGTTGATACGATTTATTTTCCCCCAGGGTACTGTGGGGTTTTGTGCAGCAAAATCTGATGGCAGATTGTTTTTTCGGTCAAGACTGTTATCGCCAACAGAAAAATAAATATACCCAGGGGCGAGAGCCATTTTTCCGCCATTTCCCAGCGTGTAGTACCGGGCGTCAATGGGCGGGGAGGTGTACAGCGGTACCCATTTTGAAGTTTTTGTTTTTAGCTCCGCCAACTCAAATTGAATGCGGTCTATTTTTTCATTGTATTTGTCGTAGGTTGCGTAGTACGTGTCATTGGCAAATGTGATGTCATGGAGACGCGGAAGCGATTCATGATAATTGATATGGGTTGATTTCTTGAAAGCCTGAGCGCCCAGGTCAATTGAGGGCAAATAGTTAGCTTTTACAATTTTTCCATGCAGATTAAGCTGGTGAATGCGCCCCGTTCTTGACGCCAGAACTAGCATTCCATTTTTAATAATAAAAGCGCCGCCACCAATGGTTTTGGCGCTATTTACGTCGTCATCGACGATTTTTGGATAGGTGTCGATTGCGAGGCCAATGTACTCACTCAATAATATTTCAGAGTGGGGTGCGCTGGTCGCTAAACCGGGGCGTGGCACTGCGGAAAATGCCAGGATCACGAGGCTCAATATAAAGCCGTGTACCGTGCTTGTTTTTTGTTTTTGAGGCATTTTCAGCGGGTCACCAGAACGGCAGGTGATTGCGCCAGATGTTGTTAACTTTTGCATTTGAGACTTGAATTTTTTTTGTTTGGCGCTGTATGCCTACCCGCAGAAGGAATTTCGGAAGGATGACGGATAGCAGTATCTGAGCGAATAATCTTGGTCTTAGCCTTGTTTCGCCCGCGATTTGCAGAAACCAGCGCAGCAGCAGGATTCGTTTCGTACCGCGTATTGAGGTCCAGACAAACTGGTTTGTGGTGGAGATTGCGTGGTATCGCCGCATCGCTTTTTCGAGTCGATTGTTGCGTAGCGTGTCGTGGCAACGGTTGGAAAATAAATGCAGTGCATGCAATGCGATCTTGAGCACATGATGTGACCACACTGGAACAGGTGTGCCGCTGGACAGGTTGTCGGTCAGGAATGTGTAATTTGCGAGTGGGGCAGGTACGCAACCAACGTCACCCTCCAGTGCGATTGTTGTCCAGAAGAACATGTCGCCGAAGAGCACATCCTCTGGCAATGGGCCGATTCGTCGCAGATCTGCAACACGAGTAACGCAGGCACACCAGCATACGTTGCGGGTGTTTGCATAATGTTGCTCAATGAATCTCATGCCATCTTCGACTTCCGGCCCAACCAGACACTCTGCGACTACGTTGCCATAATGCCGGTTACATCCCGTATAGACAAACCGCACTTGTGGCTGACGATCAAACAGATCGAGCACGCGTTCGACGAACGTGTCTTCGAGAAAATCGTCATCAGACAGCCCGAGAAAAAACTCGCCGCGGGATTCATCAATCAGGAAGTTGCCATGCTTTCCTGCGCTCATTGTCGTGTCGAAATGAAATTTTCGCAGGCGCGGATCGGTGTATCTGGCAAGGACTTCTTGCGTGTTATCGACAGACCCGTTGTCAGAAACAAGCACTTCAAAATCTGTTGAGGTTTGAGACAGGACGCTCTCTATGGCTCTACCAACGCAATAGGCACGATTCAGCGTGGGAATCACGATGGTCAAGCGAGGACTTGCTTGTGATGTCAGGGTCATGGCAGTGCGTATAGAACGGTATCAAATGAACTTTCGCCGTGCATCCGCAGATGGAAGCGATAGTCGAGTTGCCACGAATGGATCAAAAGTGGCAATTGCCAAAGATGGGCGGGGTCGTGGTAGATGCTGATGGCCAGCGCCGGGCGAGTCGTCGCAATGGTTTTGGCGGCACCTTGTAAAGCATCGGGCTCGGCACCCTCAATATCCATTTTGATAAGGGTTGGCCGGTAGCTAGGTAGTGCTTCGTCGATGGATACGCATTGGATCATTTGAGTACCGAGATCCGAGATCCGGCTGGATCCTGTACCTGCTGCGTCAAAATGCGCTTGGCGCGATGATTGCGCCAGTCCACATGGCAGGCAAATGCCGCCGCCAAGGGCTTCAACGCAACGTGAGAGCCGGGTGAAGTTTTCCGGATCCGGTTCGAAGGCGGCAATTTGTTCAAACGCGTAGCCTTGTCGTTTTAAGCTGCGCAAGGTGTCACCATCGAATGCTCCGGCGTCGATGATGCGTAAGGGTTCAGACCAGCGTGGCAGATCCGCAGGACAGTATTGGTCTTCGGGAGACGCTTTGGGGAGTGCCGCGTAATGACCCGTTAGTCGAAATTCGACGATTCGACACAACAGATCACGACTTCTCTCATCTGCGAGCAATGAAAAAACAGCTTCAATGTTGCCTTGTTGCTCTTGGTAGACATCCGGCCCGGAAAGCCAGTAAGCAGAAGGGAAGTGCTCATGGAACATCATCTGGAATTCGACAGGATTGATGACGCGAGAGGCACCAATATGGGAAAGTTCCTGAAGCAACTTTGTCATATCAACGTGATAGTTATGAATCGCTACAACGAGTGTTGTGCCACGCAGCGAACGCTCCTTGTGCCAGTCAGTGAGTGGGCGAATCGGCAGGTTGTTCCATATCTGATGCTCTTTGGCCGTGGTATCGGCCATACCGATTACATCGTAACCTTGCGCAAGCAGGAAGGTGGCGACCTGCTTCCCTTTGCTACCCGCGCCGTAGACCAGTATGGGTTCGGCCAATTGTGGTGGATGCATCGATTGATGGGTCTGGTGCACCTGGCTTAACACTGTGTGTATCGTCATCAAGAACGGAATAGCAAAGAATGCGAAAAGGAAACGAAAAAGAAAAAGAAGAAAAAGGGGCCAGGCACGATTAAGTTTTTTGTACTGTATCGGGACGCAGAGGTTATCCCGAGGTCACTGAAATCAGCCCGAGTCGCTCGCTACGTCGTGAATAGGCAGACGCGCCAGAGCACCGGGTAACTCATGGTCCGTTCATTCTGGCAGATCGGTTTCTGCTTTTCGATGGATGATGCGAAAAAATCTTCAGGCTATCTCGGGCACCGCCCCACCAGCGTCGACTTTTGCGTGCATTTTAAAACGCGTTCATGTCTGCTCGAAACGCTGCAAGATGTCGCTGCCGACCGTGCCGGATTCAAACAGTTGCCCGCCCTGAATCCAGGCGATGTTGCTGGCGATCGTCCGAATGGCGTGCAGATTGTGCGACACCATGATGACCGTGATACCTGTGCGCAAATGGGTTTGGAGATGTTCCATGCACTTCTTCTGGAATTCTGCATCGCCGACTGCCAGTACTTCGTCGATGACCAGAATATCGGCATTGACATGAGCGGCGACTGCGTAGGCCAGTCGCACATACATGCCGCTCGAATAGTGTTTGACGGGTGTGTCCAGGAATCGCTCGACACCGGAGAAATCAGCGATCGCATCGAAGCGCTGACGGATCAGCCGTTCGGGGCAGCCGAGCATTGCGCCATTCAGAAACACGTTTTCTCTGCCGGTCAGTTCGGGGTGGAATCCGGTGCCGACTTCCAGGAGGGAGGCGATGCGCCCACGCACGCGAATCTGCCCACGGGTGGGCGGGATAATGCGCGACAGTATTTTGAGCAAGGTGGACTTGCCGGAACCATTTTTGCCGATCAGTGCGAGGCATTCACCTTGCCTGATTTGCAGTGAAATGTCGTTAAGCGCCCAGAATTCTTCATCCTTGGGTTGGTCATCGTTGCGCGCCAGGCGATTGGCCATACTGCGCAGCCATGATTTCAGCGAATCCGGGCGATGCTGGTGAGACAGCGCATAGCGTTTGCTGACCTGCTCGATGTCGATGACGATGTCGTTCATGGTGTGCGTCAGGTGATTTCGCTGTGGCCGAAAGCGCGTCAGGCCAGATCGACCAGATCGGCGTCGGTCGCCAGGAAATGGCGCACGGCGATTATTCCCATAACGACGGTGATGGTCAGTGATGAAGCCACTGCAATCAGGGGGAAGCCGTCCATGCCGTTCAATAGGCTCCAGCGCATGCCCTCGATGATCCCGACCAGCGGGTTGAGTGCATAGAGCGTTTGCCAGTGCTGCGGAATTCGGGTCAGGGTATAACCTGCCGGCGTGACAAAAAAACCGATGGTGAGCAGGAACGGGATCAGATTGCCGATGTCGCGAAACTGCACATTGACAACCGATAGCAACAGACCAATGACAACGCAAAGCGCGATGAGTTGCGCGAAAAAAAGCGGAAAGAGCGCAATCTGCCAGCCCGGCAGGTAGCCAAACCAAAGGCAGCCGAGTGCGAACAGCAGCCAGGCAACACCGAATTCGATGGCATCAACGGCCACGGCGGCAATGGGCAGAATGGCGCGGGGGAAATAGGTTTTTTGAATGATGTGAATGTGACCGAGCAGCGAATTCATGCTGTCCGGTACAGCATTGGAGAAAAAGTACCAAGGAATGACGCCGCAGAAGATGATGAGCGGATAGGGCGCGGCGTGATTCTTTTCAAAGCCCGCGAGAAATCCGAAGGCAAAGCTCATGGCGAGCATCAGCATCAGCGGCTTGAACAGCAGCCAGGCCAGGCCGAAATAGGTTTGTCGGAAACGCACGATCAAGTCGCGACGGATCAGTACATAGGCAACTTCACGGTACTGGTAAAGTTCTCGGCAATACGCAGGCAGGGTTGGCGCATGTCCATCGATGGTGCGCCAAGAGTGAGGAATGACTGCTGACGTTGTGTCGATTGGTGTCATCTAGATTGCACGGTTCGTGTAATCGATTGTAGATGAACAGAAACTATCACGGCAACTTTGGCTCAATGGTACGAGTGACTCTCTCAATCAATGCCGCGTATTGTGGTAAACGGCTGAGAATTTCATCAAAGATCATTGGGTCATAAACATGACTGAGCCTGTTGCGATCATCTGAAGCGGCGAGCAGGGACAGATAGTCATCTTCCGAAACGTGGTCTGAAAGGTAGAAGGCTTTAATGATTTTTTTTGGCGACGCTTCGTCCACACCTTCAGTGCGCTTTAGAAATTCTTTGATGCATTTCCAGCACAACTCGAAGGTGTATTCAAATTTTTGCGCCTGACCATTCTTGATGCCATCGATTAGCCGGGCATCAATTTTCTGAGAGAGTTGCTCAAGGTCAACCGATGCAAGATAACTCAACCCTGCGCTCGCATCCTTAAGTCTCAAATCCATCGTTTCGCCTCTCGCTTTATCTCGGTGCCGAATGCACCTGATAGTTGGTCTGTTGTAATTAGATCAACTTTGAACGGCACAATGGACTCTTCGAGTTGCTCAATGACCGCAGTTATGACCGATCTTGGTAAGTCTGCGTCTATCCACAGATCGAAGTCTGAGTTCCATCGGTTATCCAGACGCGAACGAGATCCAAAAATATACACGGGCACGTCGGCACGGATGTAAACACCAAGCGTACTCTTGATTTTAGCTGTCGAAATATCAAGCAGTTCGTCGCGGGTCATGATGTCTGTTGTAGTGATGTTAATCAACGCAGAATAGTAGCCTAGTCCAGTGAACCGAGGGCGTAAGAATTTACTGACGTGCAGATCGTTCTACCCATTGTTTCGCCCACCTGACGGTTTGACTTAACGCCAGAGGGAGTGGGGTTAACACGTCGAGACCAAATTCGTTGCGGGCTCTCTGGATTTCGGGGACGTAGCGTTCGGTATGTCCCCAAGTGGGAACAGAAGCAATTTCGACCATCAATGTGCCGTCGGTTGCGGCAATACTCTGCGCTAGCTCTGCGAGACTAATGGCCTGATCCGACCCGACGTTATAGGGTTGGTTGGGCCGGCCTTTGAGCAGAAGGGTCATCAACCAGATGACGAGGTCAGCCGCGTACAGGTAGCTGCGTACGGGGGTGCCATCGCCATGTATCCGGATCGGGCCGCCGGCGAGTGCCTGGCGAATGAAGCTGCCGATGGCGAATTTATCGGTCAGCGGAAGGAATGGGCCAACAAAAGAAAAACCGCGTGTTATGACGCAATCAAGGTCGGGAGTCAGAGCGCACATCAACTCGGACATGCGTTTGATCTCGCCATAGGCGGAAGTACGCTGTTGCAGGATTGGGGCGGTAGTGCATGTTTCCGGGATATGACTGCGGTCAGCAGGCTGACGACCATAGACTGCGCCGGAGCTTGCCAACAGCAGGCGTTTGGTGTGGCAAGTGCTGGCAAACTGCAGAACGCGTTTTGTGCCGAGAAGTGTGGTCAAAGTCAGTGCCGCGTCGCCGGCACCGAGTTCTGCTGCGGATGCCGTGGCGAAATGCATGACGTAGTCGCAATGCTTGGTCGGAAAGACAAAGTTCTCGGTGTTCCCGGTTAGCCACTCGAATTCTGGTCGGGCAGCCAGTCGCGGATTCTTTAAGGCGAAGTGCTGCGGATTCCGGCTCAGTACCGTGGCACGAACGTCGACTTTTAAGAAGTCGTTAGCGGCAGCAATACTTTCCAGCAGCCAGATGCCGAAAAATCCCGTACCACCGGTGATGAAAATTCGTGCCCCGGTCAACTCGCGCCACAACGGTGCGGTGTGGGCGAGGATATGTTCGAGGTCTTCGGTGGGTTGGGGGGGGTGAGGCAGGTTCAGAAGCCGACTCCAAGAAACTCG
>CAJBIL010000211.1 GCA_903953145.1 uncultured beta proteobacterium | reverse complement strand
TGGCCGTACTGACCACGCACCAGACGGTGACGGTGCCCGCCGGTGCGGTACGTGAACTGCGGTTGAGCTAAATAATGCTGGCACTGATCCGCGCCGTTATTGGCCGCGACCTTCGATTGGCGATGCGCCGGCAAGCCGACATTGTCTCGGCGATGTTCTTCTTCATCATCGTCGTCAGCCTGTTCCCGCTCGGCATCGGGCCGGAGGCTGATCTGCTGCGCAAACTGGCGCCGGGCGTGCTGTGGGTCGCCGCACTACTGGCCACGATGCTCTCGCTGCCCCGCCTGTTTGCCGACGATCATCGGGACGGTACGCTGGAACAACTGGCGCTGGCACCCCAACCGCTGGGTTTGGTTGTGCTCGGCAAGGTGATTGCACACTGGCTGGTCTCCGGCCTGCCGCTCGCGCTGCTGGCACCGGTGCTCGGCATCCAGTTCGATTTATCGACCGATGCCCTGTGGGTGCTGACCGTCTCGCTGCTGATCGGCACGCCGGCGCTGTCCGGCATCGGTGCGATTGGCGCGGCACTGACGCTGGGCGTGCGCGGTGGCGGCGTTTTGCTGTCGCTACTGGTGCTGCCGTTGTATATTCCGGTGCTGATTTTCGGCGCCGGCGCAGTCGATGCAACCGTCACCGGCCTCGGTCCGCAGGCGCATTTATCGCTGCTTGGCGCGCTGACGCTGGGCGGCGTGTTTTTTGCACCGTGGGCAACGGCGGCGGCTTTGAGAATTGCTTTGGAATGAATTTCAACCTGAAATATAACCACGGCGGCCGCCGTGCCGCCGTGGTTTGAATTAAGGCTTCAAAAATGAACAACCGTTTAATCAACTGGTTCAAATACGCCAGCCCGCAAAGTTTCTACCCGATTGCCGGGAAGATGATTCCTTGGTTCTGGGCGCTGGCGGCTGTTTTCGGCGTTGCCGGGCTGTATGTCGGCTTTCTGGTGGCGCCCACCGATGCGCAGCAGGGCGAGGGTTACCGCATTATTTTCCTGCACGTACCGGCCTCGTGGATGTCGATGTTCATCTATCTGGTGATGGCTTTATGGGCGGCGCTGGGGCTGGCTTTCAACACCCGGCTGTCGGGCATGATGGCCTCGGCGCTGGCGCCGACCGGCGCGCTATTTGCCTTCCTCTCGCTGTGGACGGGCGCGCTGTGGGGCAAGCCGATGTGGGGCGCGTGGTGGGTGTGGGATGCGCGCCTGACCTCCGAGTTGATCCTGCTCTTCCTCTACATCGGTTTTATCGCGCTGCAGTCAGCGATCGACGACCCGCGCCGCGCCGACAAGGCCGGTGCCATTCTCGCGCTGGTCGGCGTAGTGAACATCCCGATCATCTATTTTTCGGTCAAGTGGTGGAACACGCTGCACCAAGGCTCATCGGTCAGCCTGACCAAATCGCCTTCGATGGCCATGATCATGCTCTGGGGCATGTTGCTCTGCGCGCTGGCTTGCTGGATGTACAGCATCGCAGTGGCGCTGATGCGCGCGCGCAGCATCATGCTGGAACGCGAACGGCACACCGAATGGGTGCGCGCATTGCTGACCAGCACCAATAGCGGCAAGGAGTAGGAAAATGCTGTACTGGAACAGTTTTTCCGAGTTTATTGCGATGGGGAACCATGGCGTTTATGTCTGGGGCTCGGTGGGCGTTACCGCTTTATTGATGGCGCTGGAACCGATGCTATTGATTCAGGGTCGAAAACGTCTGATCGCGCGCCTGAAACGTCAGTTCCGCGCTGAAAAACACGATTCCAGCAGGAGTAAAGATTGAAAGCACGTCACAAACGCATCGCGCTGATCGTCGGCGGACTGGCCATTCTCGGTATCGTCGCGACACTCGTTCTCAACGCATTCCAGAGTAATCTGGTGTTTTTCTTCTCGCCGACACAAGTCGCCGCAGGCGAAGCGCCAAAGGGCACGACCTTCCGTATCGGTGGACTGGTCAAGGAAGGCTCGATCAAGCGCGAAGCCGATGGCGTCACCATGCGTTTTGTCATTACCGATACCGAAAAAGACCTGACAGTCGCCTACAAGGGCATCCTGCCGGATCTTTTCAAGGAAGGTAAAGGCGCTGTGGCACAGGGAAAACTGGCCGACGATGGTATTTTTACAGCCAATGAAGTGTTGGCTAAACACGATGAAAACTACATGCCGCCGGAAGCCACCAAGGCTATTGGCGACGCGCAGGGCCGTGCAACGGCAAACAAGGCTGCAGCAGAAGCCGCTTCAAAAACCCTAAAGCAGTAACAGGACAAACCCCCATGATTCCAGAATTTGGCCACTTTGCCCTTATCGTTGCGCTGTGCGTGGCGGTTCTGCTCGGCACGCTGCCGCTCATCGGTGCTCACCAGAACCGTCTGGCGTGGATTGCGATTGCGCGCCCTGCTGCGCAGATGCTGGCACTGTTGATGGTGATTGCCTTCGGCTGCCTGACCGCAGCCTTCGTGCAAAACGATTTTTCAGTTATTTATGTCGCGCAGCACTCGAACACTTTGCTGCCACTGCCTTACCGCGTTGCAGCAGTCTGGGGCGGGCACGAAGGTTCGCTGTTGCTGTGGGTGGTCATGCTGTCGCTATGGACGATTGCCGTCGCTGCGTTCTCCCAGCAACTGCCGGATCGCATGGTAGCGCGTGTTCTGGGGGTGCTCGGGCTGGTCACAGCAGGCTTTCTTCTGTTCATTCTGCTGACGTCAAATCCTTTTGACCGCCTGCTGCCCGCCGCTGAAGAGGGGCGCGATCTCAACCCGCTGTTGCAAGACCCCGGCCTGATCATTCATCCGCCGATGCTGTACATGGGCTATGTGGGCTTCTCGGTGGCCTACGCCTT
>CAJBIL010000210.1 GCA_903953145.1 uncultured beta proteobacterium | reverse complement strand
TGATTGCAAAATCCAGAAGAATCAAGGATAATTGCGCGTTTTACGGAGCCGGTCACAACCGCCGGCTGATCTGACCTACAGGAAAAGCACGAATGAAGCCGACCATCCATCCCGAATACAATGACCTCGCAGTGACCTGCTCCTGCGGCAACACCTTCACGACCAAGTCGACAATGAAAAAGCCGCTGCACGTTGAAGTCTGTGCTGCCTGCCACCCGTTCTACACCGGCAAGCAAAAGATCATCGACACTGCCGGTCGCGTTGAAAAATTCAACCAGAAGTACGGTTCGATGCACAAAACGTCGGCCTAAACCGGCAAACGGGTTCTACGGGACTCGACAGAAAAGGCAGCCCGATGGCTGCCTTTTTTATTTCAGCGGATATTTACACAAAACTACCCGGCAATGCCTGCCTACCTAGAGACAACGCAAACCGGCGGGATTTCTCTCCCGCCTCGCGGGTGGCCGCTCGGCGTGCTGCTCACGCTCTATATTATCCCTGGGCTAATTGGGCATGATCCGTGGAAGGTCGAGGATGCAACCGCGTTTGGCGTTGTCTGGGACATGCTTTTGCGGGGCAATTGGCTAACGCCCGCCATTGCCGGTCAAGCTTACCCGGACGCACCGCTTTATTACTGGATTTCAGCGGCTTTCAGCCAGTTGTTCTCGTGGATATTGCCGGTTCATGATGGCATCCGTCTGACCAGCGGATTGTTTGCTTTGCTTATTCTTGGCTTGAGCCACCTGGCTGCACGCGCGCTTCATGGGCGCGATTATGCTGTGGCTGCGCCAATTATTCTGGCCGGTAGTGTCGGGTTTCTGGTTCACGCGCATCAAACACAGCCGATGCTGTTAACGCTGGCTGCGCATTTTTCTGCTTACTGGGCGCTGGCCATGCTCGACCGCCGCCCCTGGCAGGCCGCTGCAATTTTTGGTACCGCGCTGGGGCTTGGCATACTCGGCAATGGCATTGCGGCAATGGCGTTACTACTGCCCGTCGCATTTTTTGCTTTTCTGCTGAGTCAAAACAAAAAAGAAACCGCGCCCGCCCTACTCCTTAGCCTTCTTATCTCGGGCGCATTTTTGCTACTCTGGTTATTACCGCTTTACCTTCAGGCGCCACAGTATCTTGCTCGGTGGTGGCAAAGCGAGCTTGGGCGATTCGGGCAAACCTCACAACCTTGGAAAACCGGCTTCGAGTATCTCAACATGCTGCCCTGGTACGCCTGGCCCGCCCTGCCCCTGGCTGGCTGGACGCTATGGTCGCGGCGACGTTTATTGCGCACGCCGGCCATCGCCCTGCCTTTGTGTGGTTTTCTGGTGTTATTGACCGGACTCAGCTTGACCTACGAAGCGCGCAGCGTCTCGGCTTTGCTGCTGCTGCCACCGCTGGTACTGCTTGCCGTGCCCGGCGTCGCCTCGCTACGGCGCGGCGCAGCCAATGCCTTCGACTGGTTTGGCATGATGAGCTTTACGTTTTTTGCCGGCCTGATCTGGTTTGGCTGGTGTGCGATGATTTTTGGCTGGCCGGCGCGTCTTGCCCAACAGGTGACACGTCTCGAACCCGGGTTTGTTGGTAGCTTCAGCGCACCCGCCTTCATCGTTGCCCTGCTTGCAACAGCAGCCTGGGGCTGGCTGATCGTCACCAGCCCGCGCTCACCCTTTCGCGGCATGACGCACTGGGCGGCCGGTGTGACGCTGTTCTGGCTGCTGGCCATCATGCTCTGGCTACCTTGGGTCGACTATGGCAAGACCTATCGCCCGCTTTCCAGCGAACTCGCCAAAGCACTACCGCTCAATCGCGGCTGTATCGCCAGCAACAATCTGGGCGACGCACTGCGCGCATCGCTGGATTACTTTTCGGGGATTATCACGATCCCGGGTAACTCCAGCGCCGGCCGACGCTGCAATTGGCTGCTCACCCAAGGCTCGGTACGCGATGATGATGGCGCACCGAGCAAAGGCTGGAAAAAAATCTGGGAAGGCAACCGCCCCGGGGATCGCAGCGAGAAAATTCGCCTTTATCGACGCGACCTCAAAGCCGGATGAAATGCTCGCGGTAATACTTGAGCTCTTCAATCGACTCGCGGATATCGGCCATCGCCGTATGATCGGCAGTTTTCACGAAGCCCTTGGCAATTTCCGGCTTCCAGCGTTTACAGAGCTCCTTGAGCGTGCTCACGTCGAGGTTACGGTAGTGAAACCACACCTCCAGTTGTGGCATGTAGCGCACCATAAAACGGCGATCCTGACCAATCGAATTACCGCACATCGGGCTGGCACCCTGCGGCACATGTTCGCGCATGAAGGCTAGCGCAGCAGCTTGCACGGCAGTTTCATCCAGGGTCGACGCCTTGACACGCCCAATCAGCCCGGAACGTCCATGCGTATTTTTGTTCCAGGCATCCATGGCATCGAGTTGCGCGTCGGATTGATGAACGACCCAGACCGGCGATTCGGCAATCGTCACCAGATGGCTGTCGGTGACAATCATTGCCAGTTCAATGATGCGTTCTTGTTCGGGCTCCAGGCCAGTCATTTCCATATCCAGCCAAACGAGGTAACTTGCGTCTTGTGCCATATAATCTGTCCGAGTTTCTGATTTCATAAACCCTTATTTTCTCACAGCGGCATGACCAATACCTTTTCTCTCACGTTTCTCGTTGCACTCTCGTTGATGGTCGTACTCCGCCTCTGGCTGGGGCAGCGGCAAATCGCCCATGTTCTGGCTCATCGGGCGACCGTTCCTGCGCAATTTTCCGGCCGGGTTGAGTTGGCCGCGCATCAGAAAGCGGCTGATTACGCCGCAGCGCGGTCCCGTTTTGGCCGTGGTGGTCTGGTGCTTGAGATACTGCTACTGCTTGCCCTGACCTTCGGTGGCGGCTTGCAGGCGCTACATGACTTCTGGAGCCCACGGCTGGATGGCTTGAGTTATGGCGTGGCGTTGATCTTCAGCCTGATGGCCTTATCCGGCCTTCTTGATTTGCCACTGTCGCTTTACCGCCAGTTTGTCATCGAGGAAAAATTCGGCTTCAACCGGATGACGCTCACGCTGTTCTTTGCCGACTTCGTCAAACAGACGGCGCTCGGTATCGCCATCGGCACGCCGGTGCTGCTCGCGGTGCTCTGGCTGATGTCACAGATGGGCAATCTGTGGTGGCTTTATGTCTGGCTCTTCTGGTGCAGTTTTAACCTGCTGATTCTTTTTGTTTACCCAAGCTGGATTGCGCCCCTCTTCAACAAGTTTTCACCACTTGAAGATGCGCCGTTGAAAGCGCGTATCGAGGCACTGCTGGCGCGCTGTGGCTTTGCCAGTTCGGGGCTGTTCGTGATGGATGGCTCAAAGCGTTCAAATCACGGTAACGCCTACTTCACAGGCTTCGGTAAAACGAAGCGCATTGTTTTCTTCGACACCCTGATCGGCCGCCTGCAACCGACCGAAATCGAAGCCGTGCTGGCGCATGAGCTTGGCCACTTCAAGCATCGTCATGTCGTCAAACGCATTGTGCTGCTTTTTGCCATGTCGCTGGTTTTTCTGGCGACACTTGGGCAATTGATCGACGCGCCGTGGTTCTTCAACGGGCTTGGCGTACAAATGGGAAACCCGGCGCAGAATACCGTGCTGGCGCTGATACTGTTCTACCTGACGGTGCCCGTCTTCACCTTCTTGCTGACACCGCTGATGAGCCTGCTGTCACGCCAGAACGAGTTTGAAGCCGACCGCTACGCGGCAACGCACGCCTCGGCAAATGATCTTGTCCAGGCGCTGGTCAAGCTTTACGAAGACAACGCCGCAACACTGACCCCCGACCCGCTGCACTCGCTGTTCTACGACTCGCACCCGCCGGCTGCGCTGCGCATTACGCGGCTGCAAGGCGGCTGAGCTTGGCGTCACAAGAAAATCTGCAAGGCACCATCGTCGCCGCACACGGTCGGCAATATCTGGTCGAGCTGACGTCAAAGACGGCCGATGGCCGCAACGAAATGCTGCGCTGCTTTCCGCGTGGCAAGAAAAGCGATCTGGCCTGCGGCGACCGCGTCAAGGTACTGCGCAGCGGGGATGCCGTTGGTGTGATCGACTCGGTCGAAACCCGGGACACCCTGCTCTACCGCTCCAACGAATTCAAGCAGAAGCTAATCGCTGCCAACGTCACGCAGATCGTCATCGTTGTCGCCACCGAGCCTTCGTTTTCCGACGAACTGATCACACGCTGCATCGTGGCTGCCGAATGCCAGGACATGAAGGCGTTGATCGTACTCAACAAGTGTGACCTCACCGAGCGCATCGGGCACGCCACAAACGCCCTCGCCCCTTATGAAAAACTCGGCTACACCGTGCTGCGGCTCTGCGCCCACAACGATGCCGGTGCCCTGCGCCCCTATCTCGCCGGCCACACCAGCGTCCTTGTCGGTCAATCCGGCATGGGCAAATCGACGTTGACCAATGCGCTGATCCCCGGCGCCAACGCGCCCACCCGCGAGATTTCTGAAGCGCTCGACTCCGGCAAGCACACCACAACCCACGCAACGCTTTACCGGCTGGATGCAAACTCGGCGCTGATCGACTCGCCCGGCTTGCAGGAATTCGGCCTCCGCCATCTCAAGCCGGAAGCCATCGAACACGCCTTCCCCGAGCTCCGCTTATTGCGCGGCAAATGCCGTTTCCGCAACTGTCGCCACGACCGTGAGCCCGATTGCGCGATCCACGCCGCACTCAAAAATGGCGACATTGCCCAGCGCCGCTATGCGGCCTTCCGATCACTCTGTGCCGAAGTTGGCTAACCTGAAAGTAGCTCATGAGCGACATCATCATTCGCCGCAAACACGGCAAAACACCCGCCGACGCACGCGCCTCGGCCGAACACATGGCCGCCGCGCTCAAAAAAGAATTTGACCTCAGCTATGCCTGGGAAAAAACCGGGCAACACGACGTCTTGCGCTTCAAACGCCCCGGTGTTTCGGGCGACCTGATGGTCGATGATGCTGAAGTCGCGTTGAGCATCCAGCTCGGCTTCCTGCTGAACGCCATCAAACCCGCCATCGAGCGTGAAGTACATAAATTCTTCGACGCGAATTTCCCGGCCTAAGCGCTGGAAGGCGCACCAAATGGTCATCTACCAACAGCCTGCCCGGAGAGCAAATATCCACGCCACTCTCCGGGCACCGATGCGCTAGATCGCCTATCCATGCGCCCCGCAGGAAGTACCCTTGGGGTGCGCCTTGCAGGGCAGTCGATTAGCACGAACAAATGATTGCAGGCACAGTCCAAGTGCAACTTACCCTTGCCACTGCCCACCAGCGATAACTCAAAAATGCCGTCTAGCCCATTAAATCGCCGCAATTTCCTGACCGCCGCCGGCGCGCTCGGGATCTCGCTGAAGGCAAATGCCGCGCCGCCAGCCATCCTGAGCAGTACAACCCTTCTGCCCCCCTCAAAAGGCAAGCGCGTCGTTATTGTCGGCGGGGGGTGGGGAGGGCTTAGCGCGGCACGTCATTTGCGCGAAGTCGCGCCTGACCTTGAGGTTGTGCTGCTTGAGAAAAGCGCGGCATTCTGGTCACATCCGCTGAGTAACCAATGGCTGGTCGGGTTGTCCGATGGGCGACATCTGGTGCAGGACTATCTCGCGGCGGCCAGCGCTTACGGCTACACCTTCATTCGAACAGAAGTCACCGCAATCGAGCGTGACACACGGCAGGTGATAAGCGATCAGGGAGCACTCAACTACGACTGGCTGATCCTTGCCACCGGCATCCGCTACAATTTTGCACCGTGGTTTGGCGCTGATCATCGCGCGGCTGAATATACACAGCAGAATTATCCCGCTGCCTTTATCGGCGGAGAGGAGACACGCGCACTCAAGAAAAAGCTCGAGAATTTCGGTGGCGGTGATCTTGTCATGACCATCCCCCTCATGCCCTATCGCTGCCCGCCGGCACCTTACGAGCGTGCCTGCATGATCGGCTGGTGGCTCAAGGCACGAAAGATCAAGGGCAAGCTGATCGTCCTCGACCCGAACCCGATTGCGCTCGGCTTTGACCGCGTTTATAAGCAGCACTACGCGAATCAGATCGTCTATGTGCCGCAGGCTGCGGTCAAAGCGGTGGACCCTTTCGGCAAAACGGTCGTCACCGATTTTGACACGATCAAATTCGACGATGCCATTCTGATGGCGCCGCAGCAAGCTGCTGATCTGATCTGGCAAACAGACTTGATTGGCAAGGACAGTACCGGCAAGCCAACCGGCTGGGCGGACCAGGACGCGGTGCATCTGCATGCAAAAGGCGACGAGCGGGTTTTCCTGATCGGCGACCTGATCGACAAAGCCTCACCCTTATTCGGGCATTACCCAAAAAGCGGCCACCTGGCAAACCGCCTTGGCCGTATTGCCGCACAGGAAATTGCTGCGCGCGCGCAAGGCAAAGAACCGCCAAAGCTGCTGCCGGACAGTGTCTGCTTCGTGCATGCCAATGTTGAGCCGATGGAAATGATCCGCATCGACGCGCAATACCGGCTACGCGGTGACGGCCTGATCGTACAGACCGTCAAGCAGAACTACGACCCAAACCCAAGGGGTGAAGATGTTGCATGGGCAGAAACGATGTACCGGGAGTTTATGGCGCTCACACCATCAGGGAGATAGGCGCTAAACCTCAATGCCGGGCAAAAACACTGGTTTTTCCATCCAGCCCGACGAGCAACGTGTTGTACATCTCGCGACGCACCTCGCGCACACCGCTCGTCTCATCCAGAATAGTGCAGGCAGTGTCACAGATCGGGTTCGATACTTCACGCCCCGGGGCGCCGGCAGGTAGGCCTGGCACCGCAATCCCACGCGCTTTGGGCTTTTCGGCAAGCAATGTTTTGATGTCATCAGCCGATACGTGGCCTTCAACAAAATACCCGGCAACCAATCCGGTCTGAACCGACTCCACCGCGCTCGGCACCTTCAGGCGCCGCTTCAAGGCTGGCATGTCAGCCGTCTCCTTGAGCAGCACCGTAAAGCCATTGGCGCGCAAATAGTCGGCCCAGTCGATGCAGGCCAGGCAAAGGCCGGGCAGATAAACCTCGACCGTTGGCAAAGCAGTGGGTGCCGCAGCCTCGCTGGCTTGCGCTGCCGGCAGGGTAATCGCAAGCACTATTGCAACAAAACTGCAGCTGATAAACCGTTTCAACATGACCACGCTCCTGTTTTTTCCTGCACCCTTGATGCCTAACAACACTTGTTGGAGCCAGACTGACCGCAAGTCGTTCCATCACGTTTGACCGGTTTCAGCTGAGCGGCGCATCACGCCGCACAAATTTACTCGGCTGGCTCACCCAATCTTTGGCCCGGCGCTGCGCTTCCGTGATCTGCGCGGCCGTCATTAGCGTTGCCGAGTGTTCACGGTTTTTTCTGGCGGCTTCATCGCCATTGGCACCGGCAAGAATGAACCACTTGTGCGCCTCAATGTAGTCCAGCGGTGCAGCCTGCGCCGTGGCGTACATCAGCCCCAAACGGGACTGCGCACTCGGCACGCCCTGCTCGGCAGCTTTGCCAAACCAGAAAAAAGCACGATCAAAGTCCTGCGTAATCCCTTCACCCTGGCTGAACATCAATCCGAGATTGTATTGCGCCTCCGCATCCCCCTGCTCTGCCGCCTTCAGCCACCAGAAAACGGCTTGCTCACTGTTTTTCTTGACGCCCTGACCACGAACATACATGGCAGCCAGCGTGGATTGTGCGGGCGCAAAACCGAGATCAGCAGCCTTCTGACAAAGTGAAACTGCCTGTGCCGGATCTTGCGGGACACCGCCCCGGCCACTGGCGTAAAGCACCCCCAGATTCCACATGGCTTTCGCATCGCCCTGATCTGCCGCCTTGCGATACCAGGCAAACGCTTCTTGCCAGTCCTGCCGGCCATCCTTACCACTGGCAAACATGCCGCCCAGCGCGCATTGCGCTGCCGCGAGCCCCTGCTCAGCGGCTTTGATGAGATACCAGAGTTCGGGCTGCGAAGCGTCCTGAGTAACGCCGATCCCCTCATCGTAGAGCATCGCCAGGTTGTATTGTGCCTCGGCATTTCCCTGATCTGCCGCCTTGGCCAGCCATGAGACTGCCTGCTGGTGATCTTTCGCCACGCCGAGACCATGCGCATACATCGCGCCGAGCGCCGCCTGAGCGACAGCCAGGCCCTGCTTTGCCGCGTTGTGGTACCAGAACAGTGCTTGCTTGAGATCCTGATCAACGCCCTGACCGCTTTCGTACATCGTACCCAAGGCGCACTGTGCTTCTGCAAACCCCTGTTCAGCCGCCTTCTGGTAGCAGGTAAAGGCGATCTGCGCACTTTGTTTAACACCACTCCCGCTCATGTATTTGGCGCCCAAAGCACACTGCGCTTCAGCAACGCCCTGCTCTGCCGCTTTCATGAACCAGAAAGCTGCCAGATGCTGCGGATGGCTATCGCTCAAATGCCCGAGCGCGGCCATTGACTTCACATCGCCGCCCTCTGCCGCCTTGAGATACCAGGAAAAAGCCTGATGAATATCCTGCCGGATGCCCAGACCGCTAGCGTACTTGCTGCCGAGTAAATACTGCGCAGCCGTAAGACCGTTTTGTGCAGCTTTGCGATACCAGAACAAGGCTTGCTGGAAATCCTGCTTGACGCCAGCGCCATTGGCATACATCAGGCCAAGGCTGTACTGGGCAGACGCCTGGCCTTGTTCGGCAGCTTTCAGGGTTTTCTTGAAAGCCGGCCCGATCTTGTCAGCAAGGCTGGCAACC
>CAJBIL010000209.1 GCA_903953145.1 uncultured beta proteobacterium | reverse complement strand
GCGTCTGGCCGGTTTTGCCGCTGCGCTGGTCGGTGGGCTGGCATTGCTGATGCTCTATTGGGGCCGGGATTATCTGCAAGTGACGCCCGTTACGGCGCCGGTTCCGGATGGCGCTGCGGCCAGTTCCGCTGCGGGCAACAGCGGTGTTGCCGCACTGCTGCGCAGCAAGGTGGTCTGGCTCTGCTTCAGCTTTTTCTTGCTGACGACAGCGGCCTTCGGTGCTTTGCAGAATTTTTCCACCGCATCGTTACAGCAGATTTATTCGCTCTCTCTTGCTGGTGCGGCATCGTGTCTGATCGCTTATTTGCTTGGTGGCGCGGGCGGTATTGTGGTCGGTGGTTTTATTGCCACCCGCCAGGCGCAGGATCGAATCATCGCCATTGGTTTGTCGACCGGGGCGGCAATTGCGTTGTTGTTGGCGACCGGCGGCATTGCTGATTGGGCTGCGCTGCCGCTGATGGCGGCGATGGGTGCCTGTGTCGGTATTGCCGGTCCATCACGCGATCTGCTGGTACGCAAGGCTGCGACGCAAGGTTTGGGCGCGGCGTCGTACGGGCGGGTGTACGGATTCGTCTATTCCGGGCTCGATGGCGGCCTGGCGCTGGCACCGATGATTTTCGGCCCCTTGATGGACGCGGGTTATTTCAATGCGTTGTGGATCGGCGTTGCTTTGTTGCAGGGTTTTGCCATTGCTGCGGCGCTCCGTGTCGGGCGCAATGCGCCGCAACCGGTCATGGCCTCCTGACTTCTGACTATTCGCCGCGTACAGGGCGACCGACGGTGACAAAGGAGACCGTACGCACGCTATTGAGGTCGGCATGGATGGCTTCGGTGACGGGTGGGCTGGCGGGAGCGTCAGATTGCCAGCGAATAACAAAGTTTGCGCCGGAACCGCCCTCGGCTTCGCGTCGTTCGACAAAAAGCTCGAGCGTGCCAAGCGGTGCCAGGATTTTCGGTGCGGGAACAAACTCGCGTAGCAGTTTGCCGTTGGTGTCGTAGTAACGGGCTGACAGTACCCGGATCGAACTCACCGGATCCGTGTTGCGAATGCTGATCAGCGCCGATAGTTGAAGGATCTCGGGATGACCTTTCGCACTCAGGTTGCCGTGCCAGAGGTGTGAGTAGACCGGCAGGTAAATGCTCTGGCCTTTTGATGGCTGGAGGATTTCATCGGCAGCTACCGGAAGCGCTAAAAGTGCACTCGCGAAAAACAGGCCAACTGAACGGCTGATTTTACTGAGAAGCGTGGATTGGATCTTCGGCATGATGGTCTGGCTCACTTGTTGCATGATGAATGCTGGAATATAGCTGTCTGGCGCATGATTAGGAAGTGTTGGGCACTATTCGTCTCTTATTGAGTCTAAACTCGTGATAAGTCTTAATCCTATTGAAGTTCTTGTGAGCGCTTGAAATTGAAGCGTTTGAACACATTTACAATCTGCACCCCGACAGGAAGAAAGGATTTGCCATGAACGTCGTCTACGATAGCGAACACTACGCCATTGTGGCTTACCCGATACAGCAGGGTTTTGAGTTGGTTGACAAGGCGGGTAGTCGCACGCTTTATGTGCATGGTTCGGTCGCGATTGATCTGCGTGCAGCGATTGACGGGATTCCCGATGCTGAACGTGACGAAGAGTCGATTGATGCCTTGCTTGATGACTATTGCGCCGGCAACGCGCGCCCGATTGTCTATCACTGAGCTTGAGGGCGTATAATCCTGCGCAGATTGAGTTTCAGAATCCCTGAATCTTGACTCCAACGCGCTGCAAACCCGAAACATTTATCCGCCGGGAGAATATCGAATGGCATTGTACGAATCCGAGCACACAAAATTCATGCGTGAAGCAATGGCTCAGCACCCGGAGTGGATTGAAGACCAGCGCATCGGGCGTGCGATCTGGTGGGACAAGAAAACTGACCTGAATGAGCTAAAAGCCAATGCTGATTCGCGTGAAGCGCATCGTTCGTACCCTTACGACGTTAACTTCGAGATTCAGTAAGGAACCGTTCGACCCGCAGCAAGTTTTGGTTGTTGCTGCATGAAAAAAGCCAGGCAATTTGCCTGGCTTTTTTATTTACCCTTGTAATGGTTTGACGACGCGCTTGACTGCCGGGTCTTCAGGGTGCGGGTGGATGGTGAAGCCGAGGCTGGTCATCAGGCGGAACATTTTGGAGTTCATCGCCAGCACATCACCAACGACTGTGCGATGGCCTTTCATGCGGGCGCAGTCGATTAGCGCTGTCATCAGCTTGCGGCCAATGCCATGCTTTTGCCAGTCATCGGCGATGGCCAGTGCAAACTCAACCGACTCGCCATCCGGATTGGTGACATAGCGCGATACGCCGATTTGCACTTCCTTGTCGTTTTCGTCCTGCACTGTTGCTACCAGCGCCATTTCCCGGTCGTAATCGATCTGTGTAAAACGCACCAGCATGGCTTGCGTCAGCTCACGAATGGTATCCATGAAGCGGTAGTACTTGCTTTCATCGGACATCCGCTTGACGAAATCCTGCTCGAGCTCGGCATCTTCCGGGCGAATCGGACGGATTGTCACGGTACGGCCATCCTGTAGCTCCCACTCCTGAATCAAATGCACCGGATAGGGGTGGATCGCCATGTGTGAATAGCGGTCACCGCTGGCTGAGGCATGGTCGATGACAATGCGGGCGTCAGCAGCAATGGCGCCATTTTCGTCGACGATCAGCGGGTTGAGGTCCAACTCTTGCAACCACGGGAGTTCGCACACCATTTCTGAAATATTGAGCAGGACTTCTTCCAGTGCATCCATATTGACGCCTGGCATGTCGCGGAATTCGCCAAGGAGTTTGGATGCGCGTGTCGAGCGGATCAGGTCCTGCGCCAGATAGCGGTTCAGGGGTGGCAAGGCCACGGCACGGTCACTGAAAATTTCAACTTCTGTACCGCCGGCACCAAACGTGATGATCGGCCCGAAAATCGGGTCGCGAACAACGCCGATCATTAGTTCCCGACCATTTGGACGGGCCAGGTAGGGCTCGATTGAAACACCGTTGATACGTGCTGTCGGGTGCTTCTTCTGAACAGTTTCGATGATGTCGTGATAAGCGTTGCGAACCGCCGGCGCGTTCGTTACGTTAAGACGCACGCCGCCGGCATCGCTCTTGTGGATGAGGTCAGGCGAGTCAACCTTCATGGCGACCGGGAAGCCGATTTGCTCGGCGAGCAGCAGCGATTCGGTTGGCGTACGCGCCACCATGGTCTGCGCAACCGGCACGCGGAAGGCGCGCAGGATGGCTTTTGATTCCATTTCGGACAAAACCTTGCGGCGTTCCTGCAACACGGCCTCGATTAGCATCTTGGCGCCCTCGGTTTCCGGGCGGGTGTGCTGCGAGGTGGGCTCTGGTGTTTGCAGCAGGAGCTTTTGGTTCCGGTAGTAAGTCGAGATGTGATAGTAGAGTTCGACGGCTGTTTCCGGCATGCGGAACGCTGGAATCCCAGCAGATTCCATGAACAGGCGCGCTTCGGCCACCTGCTCTTCACCCATCCAGCAGGTGACAATCGGCTTCGATGTTTCATCGCTGACTTCAATCACTGCCTTGGCAACTTCCATCGGCTGCGTCATGGCTTGCGGCGATAGCATGACGAGCATGCCGTCGACTTCTTCATCCTGGGCGATGGCGAGAATCGCATCACGGTAACGCTCCGGCGTTGCATCGCCGGCGATGTCGATCGGGTTGCTGTGCGACCAGGTGGTTGGCATCGTTGCATTGAGCTTCTGGACGGTGCTCAAGGAGAGCTCGGCGAGCGGGATTTCCAGATCGCCGGCACGGTCAGCAGCCATCGCGCCAGGGCCGCCGCCGTTGGTGATGATGGCGAGACGTTTGCCCTGCGGGCGGAATTTGGAGGCGAGTGCCTTGGCCGCGTAAAACAACTGACCCACGTTTTTGACGCGCACGACACCGGCACGGCGGACTGCTGCATCAAAGACGATATCCGAGCCGGCAATCATTCCGGAGTGGGTCTGCACTGCGGCCGAACCGGCTGCGTGGCGGCCCGCCTTGAGCAGGATGATCGGCTTGATCCGCGCGGCAGAACGCAGTGCGCTCATGAAGCGGCGAGCGTTACGAATCCCTTCAACGTAGAGCAGGATGTGGTGCGTGCGGTTATCGTAGATCAGATAATCAAGAATTTCGCCGAAGTCGACGTCGGCGGTGCTACCCAGGGAAATCACGCTGGAGAAGCCGACCCGGTTGCTTTTTGCCCAGTCGAGAACCGATGAACACATTGCGCCGGATTGCGAAACAAGCGCCAGATTACCCGCGTTGGCGTTGACGCGTGCGAAGGTCGCGTTCAAACCAAGATCCGGGCGGATGATGCCGAGGCAGTTCGGGCCAAGTACGCGGACATTGTAGCTGCGTGCGATTTCCATCATCTTGCGCTCAAGCGCGGCACCGGAGTGGCCGGCTTCTGAAAAGCCTGAGGTGATTACGATGACATTTCTGACGCCACTGCGGCCACACTGTTCAATAATGCCCGGCAAGGTCGATGGGCGGGTGGCGATGACCGCCAGTTCGACCCGAGCACCAATTTCTTCGATCGATTTGTAGGACTGAACGCCTTGAACCGTCTCGTGCTTGGGGTTGATCGCGTAGAGCCGGCCTTTGTAGCCAGAATCCAGAATGTTCTTGAAGAGAATGTTGCCAACCGAGTTCTCACGGTCTGAAGCGCCGATCACGGCAACCGATTTCGGTTCAAAAAGACTGGTCAGATAATGTTGTTCAAGCATGATAGTTACACCTTGTGGGTGATTGTCTCCAAGGGGGTCATTGGATTATGTTTTTATAGTCGTGTTGCGATGCAGCAATTTATCACATTCATGCTTCAGCGTCTTTCAAACAAGCGTTTAATACACCTTTTTTCCTCAAGTCGTTGTATTTTTGAGCATGGATAACACTGAGTTTTTTCAACATCATAAAATGAAACTTTTTCGGATGGTAGCGTATGTCTTCTCATCAAAATTTATCGCTTCCTTCCCCGTGGGTTAGCCGTTTTGCCGGGCTGATTCCTGAAGGTGGCAAGGTGCTTGATCTTGCTTGTGGCGGTGGTCGGCATAGTCGTTTGCTGGCCGGCCTGGGCTATCAAGTTGAGGCTGTGGATCGTGATATTTCGGCGCTTGGCGAGTGGCCAGCAAGCCATAGCGTGCAGGTGCGCGAGGCGGATCTGGAAGGCGGTGTCTGGCCTTATGGTAAAAGCGCGTTTTCCGGCATTGTGGTGACCAACTATCTGTTTCGCCCGCGATTGCCTGAATTGCTCATCGCCCTGGCGGCGCCAGGGGTGCTGATTTACGAAACTTTTATGATTGGCAACGAGCACTTTGGCAAGCCATCGAACCCCGACTTCCTGCTGCAATCCCAGGAAATGCTGGCTTGGGTACAGGAAAACGGCTTATCGGTTGTGGCATTCGAGGAGGGTTATGTCGACCAGCCAAAGCCTGCCGTTGTGCAGCGATTGTGTGCCGTGCGCGGCAGTTTCATGGCGCGGATTTGAAAACAGGTGATGCTCTGTAGGCCGCATGGATAGGCGGTCTACCTCATTGATTGGCTGAAGAGTGGCGTCAACGCTTGATCTCCAGTCATTCTCATTGCTCGATGACGAATTGGTGCGGCCTGCAGCCCGATTCAGCTTGAAATTATTTGCTGTGCCAGCGCGTTAATGCCGTCGGGCGAAAGGTCGTCAGTAGCAAAATTTCTCGGTGTACCAAAGCCCGTATAGTTGTGGTTCTGCGAGCGGTGGTAGAGCGGGTCGTAGTGCAGTTCAAGTAACTCGCTGACCAGTTCGCACCATTGTGCATTGCCGACATAGGCATGCCAGCGCTCGATGGTTTCGCGGCTTTGCAGATTGCGCAGGGCATCAAGACGCGAGATGAGCCAGTCGGGCGCGGTCAGGAAGTAGTCATAATCGCCCAGCAAAAAATTCACGCGTGCCTTGAAAGCCGCCTCGATGCTCACACACTGCGCCGAGCGCATCGTTTCGATCAGCGCATCGGGCAGGTGAATCGAGCCGATCTTGCGGCTTTCTGCTTCGACAAATACCGGCCGCGTCAGGTCAAAACCATTCAGCGCACCGAGCAGTTTGGAGTCGAACATTTTTTGCGATGGCTGCGGCGAATCGGGCAGCACGCCGAGTACCGATCCTTTGTGGCAGGCCAACTCCTCAAGATCAAGCACCTGCTCGCCAAGCTGCGCCAGTGCTTGCAAAATGCGACTTTTGCCGCTGCCGGTGGCACCGCAAACGACGTTGAGTTTGAGCTGGCGGGGTAATTCGGCCAGTGTGTCGACCACCAGTTTTCGATAGATTTTGTAGCCGTTCTCGAGCTGCTGGGCATCCCAGCCGACACGCCGGAAAATGAAGGTCATCGAGCCACTGCGCTGCCCGCCACGCCAGCAAACGATCAGCGGCCGCCAGTTTTTAGGCCGGTTGAGAAAGTTTTCACGCAGATGGCGGGCGATATTTTCGGCAACGTAAGCCGCGCCGATTTTCTTCGCTTCAAAAGGCGAAACCTGCTTGTAAAGCGTGCCGACTTCAATCCGCTGTTCGTCATCGAGCACCGGGCAGTTGATCGAGCCGGGAATATGGTCTTCAGCAAACTCGGCCGGTGAGCGAACGTCGATGATCTCGTCGAAAGCAGAAAAATCGGCAAGTTGCGTAACGGTGGCGATGCCTTGTTTCATGGGGTGGGCGCTGTGCTTTTCTGATGGAAGAAGTATTTATAAGCAGAAGGGATGATCGGTGGCGGCGCGCTGGCTGAGCTGAGCATTGGCCGTGTCAAAGCGCTGGTCGCTGAGGACCGCTTATTCCCGGGCGCAACGACAGGCGGCAGCATAGTTTTTGCCGGGACTGACAACAATAGCCGTCTGACCGAGGATGGGGCGGATAGATTCTGGAACGACGTGGCGGAAGCGATTTCTGAATGGAATCACGTTTATGTACATGGGCATGGGCATAGTTTTGTCCTCTGGGGACGTACCCTTTGTACTCCGACTTTGTACCATTTTCGTTCCAAAAGCGATTGATTTCCGGAGCTTGTCCGAATAATCAATCGCTTGGGAAGATGTTGGCGGAGTGGACGGGACTCGAACCCGCGACCCCCGGCGTGACAGGCCGGTATTCTAACCAACTGAACTACCACTCCAGTACTGCAAAAACTCAAGAAACCTTGGCGTCCCCACGGGGATTCGAACCCCGGTACCTACCGTGAAAGGGTAGTGTCCTAGGCCTCTAGACGATGGGGACCCGGAACATTCTTCTTTCGGCTTGTGGTGGAGGTACGCGGGATCGAACCGCGGACCTCTTGCATGCCATGCAAGCGCTCTCCCAGCTGAGCTATACCCCCGCTCGAAAGAAGGGCGCATTATAGGGATGTACCGTCTTCCTGTAAAGCATCCAGCTGAGATATCTTTATTCGCTACCTATATTTTTGGTATCGTAGCCAGTCGCTTAAGCGCTAATTCGCGTGGGAAGAGGGCGATTACAGCATCAACAGAAGGTGTTTGTGCCTGTCCAGTCAGCAATACTCGTAGCGGCATCGCTAGCTTGGGCATCTTTAGTCCATGTTTAGCAATGCACCTCTTGATCAGGGCACTAATAGTTGACGCTTCCCAGGCAATATCTTTTAAACCAGCCGCAAAATCGGCCAGTGCAGGCAAAGCCTCCGGTGTCAGGTGCTGGGTTAACGCTTCCGCTTTTGGGTGTAGGTCGATATAAAACACTTCGGCTGCATCTGCCAGCTCATTAAGATTGCTGACACGTTCCTTGTACAACCCGATGATTGCCTCAAGCGACGGCATTGCGCTGACCATGACGCCGCGTGCTTCGAGACGCGGTTGCACCAACGTCGCCAAACGTAGGTTGTCGGCTAATTTGAGGTAATGGGCATTGAGCCAGTTAAGTTTCTCTGTGTTGAACTGCGCGGCCGACGGCGTAATGTGGTCGAGATCAAACCACTCACAGAATTGCTGCGTCGAAAAAATCTCTTCATCGCCGTGCGACCAGCCGAGACGGCCAAGGTAGTTGAGTACGGCTTCAGGCAAATAGCCTTCGTCGTCGTATTGCATCACGCTTACCGCGCCATGGCGCTTGGATAGCTTCTGCCCATCATCGCCAAGTATCATCGAGAGATGCGCGTAGAGTGGTACCTGAGCACCAAGTGCTGCAAGGATGTTGATCTGGCGCGGCGTGTTGTTCACGTGGTCATCGCCACGGATGACGTGGGTTATCTGCATATCCCTGTCATCGACCACGACGCAGAAGTTGTAGGTTGGCGTACCGTCTGCACGGGCAATCACCAGATCGTCGAGTTCGGCGTTAGCAATCTCGATACGTCCTTTGACAAGATCATCCCAAGCAACTACGCCCTTCAGCGGATTCCTGAAACGCACAACCGGCAACATGCCTGCTGGCACTATTGGTAGCGACTTACCCGGCTCCGGGCGCCAAGTGCCATCATAACGAGGCTTGATGCCGCTTGTGCGTTGTTCTTCGCGCATCCGGTCGAGTTCTTCCTGCGTTGTATAGCAGTGGTAAGCGGTACCGGCAGCAAGCATTTCCTGAATCACAACCTTATAGCGATCCATGCGCTTCATCTGGTAAAACGGGCCTTCGTCGTACGTCAAACCCAGCCAGTTCATTCCGTCAAGAATTGCCTGCACTGCTTCTGGGGTCGAGCGCGCAACATCAGTATCTTCAATACGCAGAATGAAGGTACCAGCATGACGACGAGCGTAAGCCCAAGAGAAAAGGGCCGTGCGTGCGCCACCGATATGTAGAAAGCCGGTCGGTGAAGGCGCAAAACGTGTGCGGATCATATTTGCTCAAGAGGAATAGGAATCGGGAAGCGCATATTGTAAAGGAAACGTTGCTCAAAATTGACGGGCAGACCGACATATGATCTAATGCGCGTCCTCTATCGGGCGGTTAGCTCAGCGGTAGAGCACTGCCTTCACACGGCAGGGGTCACTGGTTCGATCCCAGTACCGCCCACCATAGAATCAAACACTTAGGCTGCCTTTAAGGTGGCTTTTTTGTTTTGTGTGAAAAATATGTGAAAAGTTGTTTTCAAAACACACCAATATCGTCCACAAAAAAACGGCCATAACGGCGCTCTCGGTTTGCCGCCATCTATGAGTCGAAAACGCACTCGATTTCTACGAAGCTATTTAGACGAATTCTGACTCGCGCCATTCCTGAGTTCTGCAATCATGTAGACAGTAACTGCTAAGAGCAAAATATATACTGTACAAAAATACAGTATATGCG
>CAJBIL010000208.1 GCA_903953145.1 uncultured beta proteobacterium | reverse complement strand
TCTGCCGCAGGATGGCAATCCACGCGCTCATGCACTGGCAGCGGAATGGAAATCCAGGCTCGGTTCGGCAGAAAAAATCCGCGACGCCGCGCTGGCGATGTTCAGCAGTGAGGCATTTTTCTACACGTTACGCCCGCCATTGCTTGGCCAGCAGCCGATTGATGAATTCCTCTTTACAACCCGAAAGGGGTTTTGCGAGCACTATGCATCGGCCTTTGTTTACCTGTTGCGTGCTGCCGGGGTACCGGCACGAGTCGTCACCGGTTATCAGGGGGGCGAGTTGAATACGGTCGATGGTTTTCTCACCGTACGTCAATCAGACGCGCACGCTTGGGCTGAAATCTGGATCACCGGACAGGGTTGGGTGCGCGTTGACCCGACAGCAGCCGTAGCGCCTTCACGCGTTGAACAAGGCATCACGGCGGCACTAGCGGATGGAGAACCACTACCAATGCTCGCCAGGATTGATGTGGACTGGCTACTCACGCTGCGCAATCGCTGGGAGGCGGCAAACAATGCCTGGAACCAGTGGGTGCTCGGGTACAATCCGCAGCGCCAGCGCGAGGTGCTGGCAAAACTTGGTTTCACGGAACCTGACTGGCGCAGCATGACGGCCGCGCTCGCGACACTGTGCGGCGCTGCATTACTGATCATCACCTTCTGGTCCCTGTATCAACACCAGACGATTGACCCGGCACAACGCGCATGGCGACGTTTTTGCTCAGGACTGAGCTCTCGAGGCATCATCCACAATGCTTGGGAAGGCCCGTTTGAGTTTGCCGAACGCGTTGCACGTGAACAGCCGGACCTTGCTGCATTGACACAAGAAGCGGCGAAACACTATGCCGCCCTGCGCTATGGTCGGGGCGGACCGCTACAACTGCGCCAGTTACGCGAATGCGCGCGGCGCCTGCCTTCACGATGGAGAATTCAGATTGAAACGAAGCTTTAGAAAATTACTTGCCACCTTCCTGCTTGGTCTGACCATCGGCTTGATACCCATCAACGGACACGCTGAAAAACTGCAACGCTTCAGCGATTTAACTGCTGTCAAGGAATTCATCAGCGAAATGCACGAGCAACATGGTTTTGACTCAGCACATCTGGCGCACCACTTCGCCGCCATCCGGCCGAACGATGCAGTATTGCGTGCCATCCGACCAGCCGCTGTACCTGAACAGCAACGCTCATGGCAACGCTATCGCGAGCGCTTCGTAAACACCCGGCGGATTGAAGGTGGGCAGCGCTTCTGGCAAGAAAATGAAACATCGCTGCTAAGGGCTGAAGCTATTTACGGTGTCCCTGCCGAAGTGATCGTCGCGATCATCGGCGTCGAAACAGAATACGGCCGCAATATGGGGAAATTCAGCGTGTTTGAAGCACTCGCCTCGCTGGCTTTCCATTATCCGCCGCGTGCCAGCTTCTTTCGCGGCGAGTTAGTGCAACTCTTGCTCCTGGCGCGAGAAAATGGCGTTAGCCCGCTTGACATCAAAGGCTCTTATGCAGGCGCGATTGGGATTCCACAATTCATGCCGGGCAGCCAACGACGTTACGCCGTTGATTTTGATGGCGATGACCGTATCGACTTGCGCAACAGTACGATCGATGCCATTGGCAGTGTCGCCCGCTTCCTGCAACAGCATGGCTGGCAAATGGGAATGCCGGTCACCGTACCGGCACGCATCAATGCTGATCCTGCGGCGCTGCTTGCGGCAGGGATCAAACCGGCAGAACCGCTACAGTCTCTTTTAAAACAAGGTGTTATTGCGGACGGTGATGCCGAAAGGCCAGCTGCATTAATCGACCTTGTCACGCCGGACTCGGCGACTGAGTACTGGGTAGGATTTGAAAACTTTTATGTGATTACGCGCTATAACCGCTCGAGTTTCTACGCCATGTCGGTTTTCCAGTTGGCGGAAGAAATTCGCGATGCCCATAACAAGCAGCGTGCTGCACGTTAGCCGAACAAGCTAAAGGACGTTCTCACGCGTTATACCGCCACGTTTGATGATGCGGCGAAGTTGCTCAAGCGCTTCGATCTGTATCTGGCGCACCCGCTCACGCGTCAAGTCCAGATCGAGTGCGATGTCCTCAAGCGTACAAACGTCTTGGTTACCCAGCCCATAACGCCGCTCAATCACCCGACGCTGCTTGTCGGGAAGTTGCCCCACCCAGCGTTGCAGCAGTTCACCAATTTCGTTTGATTGCAGCAACGCTTCTGGGTCAATCGCATTTTCGTCGGCAATTGCATCGGCAATCGTGTGATTGGGATCTATCTCCAAGGGCGTGTCGAGCGAGGCGATATGTTCATTGAGTGCCAGCACACGACGCACGTCCTCGGGTGAGCGGTCGATCAGATGGGCAATTTGGTCAACGCTGATTTCGCGACCGTTGGCTGACTCGAGGTGACGTAAGGCGCGGAGCACCTGGTTGATTTCCTTGACCACATGCACAGGCAAACGAATCGTTCGCGACTGGTTCATGATCGAACGTTCAATACTTTGTCGAATCCACCAGGTGGCGTAAGTCGAAAAACGGAAACCGCGCTCAGGGTCGAATTTCTCGATGGCATGAATAAGGCCGAGATTTCCCTCCTCAATCAAGTCAAGGAGTGGAATACCACGATGCAGGTAATGCTTGGCGATATTCACAACGAGCCGGAGATTGTGCTCGATCATCTTCTGCCGGGCAGCAAAATCCCCAGCCCGCGCACGTCGCGCCCAAGCAGCTTCTTCAACTGGTGTAAAAAGCGGCTTGGCGCCGATTTCGTTTAAATAGAGCTGGGTAACGTCGTTGAGTAGCTCAATTTCAGCTGACGAACCTTCGGATTCATGTTCAAGCTCAGGGGCGGACGACTCATCAGGCAAGCCCGGTTCCGTAATTTCGTCTTCAGCGAAATCTGGATCGGGTTCGTCAGACATGTTCAGCGTTGCGGCAGATATTTGAGGGGATCGACCGGCTTTCCGAGACGCCGGACTTCAAAGTGCAATTTGACCTGATCGGCGTCAGTATTGCCCATTTCAGCTATTTTCTGGCCTTTGCTCACGGCCTGCCCTTCCTTGACCAAAACACTCTGGTTGTGTGCGTAAGCAGACAGATAAGTACTATTGTGTTTAACGATAACCAGTTTGCCGTAACCACGAAGACCGGTACCGCTATACACCACCTTGCCGTCACCAGCAGAGACAACGGGGTCGCCCGCCTTACCGGCAATATCAACACCCTTGCTCGCACCCTCACTGAAAGCGCTCAACACTTTGCCGTTAGAAGGCCAAATCCAGACAAATTCATCACCGCCGGATGCAGGCTCAGTCGGCTTTACATCAGACTTTATTTCGGGCTTGGCTTCAGCCTTTGCATCAGGCTTTACGGCAGTAACGACCACGGCTTCTGGGGATTTTTGCTGACCTTGCGCCTGCGCCAGTGCCTGATCCGAATAAGCCTCTTTACCCGCTTTTGGCTCTCGCTTCAGGGTATCGCTATTGCTCTCGAGTGATCGTTTTTCGACTAACGGCGCCGTAACAATCGGCTTGGTAACCGCAACTTCAGTTCCGGAAGAAGCACCAGGTGCCCGGACTCTCAAGGACTGACCAATCAGGATGCGATTGAGATTGTCAATATTGTTCCAACTCGCCAACTCCTTGTAGTCGAGCCCATGATCAAGCGCGATGCTATACAAGGTATCGCCTTTCTTGACCGTATAAATATCCTTGCCGGGAACGGCAGAAACAGCAGGAAGTGTCGACGAGGCAACCGGCTGTACACCTCGTTCAACAACAGGGGCAGGTGCTGTGCTTGCACAACCGCCAAGAGCCAGTAACGCGACAAACGCGAAAACCAGTCCTGAATTGGTAACAAAAAAATCCTTCATTCGACTCCCGAAAGCAGCGGAACGAAACGAACATTATCCAGACGAGACTCTACATAACCCTCAGCCCGATGTTCAATCAGGGCAAGATACTGCTCCCCTGCCCCCAATGGCAATATCATTCTGCCACCAAGTGCCAGTTGCTGCAAAAGCGCCTGAGGTACCCGGGATGCAGCAGCCGCGACAATAATCGTGTCGAAAGGCGCTGCTTCCGGCAAGCCAAACTGACCATCAGCATACTTCAAGCGCACGTTAAGTTGCTGGATTGCAAGAAGATTAAGTTTAGCCTTGGCAAAGAGTGGCTCAATTCGCTCAATCGCATAAACCTCGTCGGTTAATTGAGCCAGTACAGCGGCCTGATAGCCGCAGCCCGCTCCAATTTCCAGCGTTTTGCCTAATTCACGGCCAGCGCGCAAGACCTCAATCATACGTGCGACGATAAATGGCTGGGAAATCGTCTGCTGATGGCCGAGTGGCAACGCAGTATCTTCGTAAGCCCGCGAAGCAAGCGCCTCTTCAACAAACACATGACGTGGAACAGCCGCAATTGCCGCCAGCACCTGCTCGTCACGAATCCCTTTGTCACGCAAGCGCTCAATCATACGCGTGCGCGTACGTTGTGAAGTCATACCGATACCGGAAACGCTACGATTCATTTTGCCAGCCAACTGCGCACAAGGGAGAGTTGTGCATTGTGGGTCAAATCGACCTGCAATGGCGTAATGGATACCTGATTATTGAGTACTGCATGGAAATCCGTACCCTCGCCGGCGTCCTGCGCCTCACCAGCCGCACCAACCCAAAAAACCGTTTCGTTTCGTGGCGTCAGCGTTCGTACTACCGGCTCAGCCTTATGACGCTTACCAAGCCTGGTAACAACCATACCGCGTAATTGCTCGTAAGGCACATCCGGCACATTGACATTTAGAAGAACGGGCTCACGTACCGCTCTTCTTTGCAGCAATTCAACTAACTCCCTGGCAATTCGCGCCGCAGTGGCGAAGTTTTCTCCTGTTTTACTGCACAAGGAAATCGCAATTGACGGCACACCAAGCAAGAAACCTTCGGTAGCAGCAGCGACTGTTCCTGAGTAAATCGTATCATCGCCCATGTTAGCACCATGATTGATTCCAGAAACGACCATGTCCGGCAACTCATCAAGCATACCAGTGACAGCCAGATGCACGCAGTCAGTTGGCGTACCATTAACATAGTAAAAACCACTCGTAGCCTGCTTCAACGAAAGCGGCCGATCCAGCGTAAGAGAATTGCTCGCACCACTCCTGTCACGCTCAGGGGCAACTACCGTAATAGTAGCCAAATCGACAAGCGCGTCAGCCAGATGACAAATCCCTGGCGCAAAGTAGCCATCGTCGTTACTGAGCAAAATTCGCATAAAAACCCAAAGAGTCAAAAAAGCAAAAAAGCGCCCCGGAAGGCGCTTATTTACTAGTTATCTGGCGGAGAAGGTGGGATACTCTATTAATGTATAAAATAGCAATAAAATCAATTACTTAAAAATTGATCTCATACGCTTTTTGTACCACTCTTTTGTACCAGTAATAAGGTTATCATTTTCCCAGATATTCGTATAGTTTTGTTTGACCGGCTGACCTCGAAGCAACTCTGGCCGATCATTGAGCTCATTGACATGGCAGATTCTCTTTGGATAGCAATCTGTCAATGACAAAACGGCGCTTTCCAGCCCTCCTGCAAGTTCCTGATTCAGGCCGGGTA
>CAJBIL010000207.1 GCA_903953145.1 uncultured beta proteobacterium | reverse complement strand
TTTTTTGGTGTCCGTGGTCCGATTCCGCGATTGGCCACCAGAATCTAACGCCCAACCCATTTCGGTTGGGCGTTTCCATTTCTGATGGCCAGAAAGCTTGAGATTGGGCCGTTCAAATCCCTATCCTTTTTCCTTCTGTGGAGATCGAATCAACCATGGACAAACGTCATACCGCCACACGCCCGCCCGAGCTGACCGACCCTGTCGCGCTCCGTACCAGCTGGAAACCAGCCAATGAGGGTGGCTTCAGCGCACGCGGCAGCGAACTCGTTGAGGTCGCTCCGGGACGTTTGGAATTTCAGCCGACGCTACTCAGCCGTGCGTTTGGCATCGGGCCACTGTTGCTCGGTCTATTCTTCGTGTTTGGTGTCGACAGTTGGCCGCTTTTGCTAAGGGCGATCGGTGGCATTGTTTTTCTGGGGGTCGGGATCATCTTTACCTACCAGACCCTGCGCACGCTTGCCTTCGACACCCGTACCGGAAACTTTTACAGTGGCTATCCGCACAAGAAAGAGTCGTTTCCGTTAACCAAAATCCATGCGCTACAGTTGGTCAGTGAGTTTGTCGTCAACGCCGACCCTTCCGGCAGTTTCACGCGTTTTTACAGTTACGAAATCAATTTAGTATTGAAAAATGGACGGCGCGTCAATGTGGCTGATCATGGTGACCTTGATAGCCTGCGTGCCGATGCCGATACGCTGGCGAACTTCCTTGAGGTACCTGTCTGGGATGCACTGTGACAGGTCAGAGGGCGTTTGAGCCTGCTTGGCGATACGGCTGCTCGTGTTAATCGGGCGATTCCGGCAACCCATGTCTGTTAAAAACCCCGATGGCCGGAGCGCCTTTATCCACGCCACTCTTCAGCCATTGCTGTTGCTAGATCGTTTATCCATGCGCCTTTCAGCCCATCGCCTTAATGTGCTGAATCACCTCGCCGACCACCGGTTGCGCGTTGCCGTAGAGCATGCGGGTGTTTTCACCGTAGAACAGGGCGTTCTCGATCCCTGAATAGCCAGTGCCCTGGCCGCGTTTGACGACAATGACGTTCTGCGCAAAATCTGCGTTGAGAATCGGCATGCCGTAAATCGGGCTGGATTTGTTGGTGCGCGCCGCCGGGTTGACCACGTCGTTGGCGCCGATCACCAGTGCGACATCGGCGGTGCCGAATTCGGCGTTGATTTCTTCGAGGTCAAAAATCTTCTCGTAGGGCACGCCGGCTTCGGCGAGCAGCACGTTCATGTGTCCCGGCATGCGGCCGGCTACCGGGTGGATGGCGAATTTGACCTCGACGCCGGCTTCTTCCAGCAGCGAGGCCATTTCCCAGACCTTGTGCTGGGCGTGTGCCACCGCCATGCCGTAGCCGGGGACGATGATGACTTTCTGTGCGTAGCGCATCACCGCCGCCGCGTCGAGCGCCGAGAGGGCGCGCATGCTGCCGGTGACGGCTTCGCCTTCACCCTCGCCGCCGGCGTTGATCGGTACGAACATGATGTTGCTGATCGGCCGGTTCATGGCTTTGGCCATCAACTGCGTCAGCAAGGTGCCGGCTGCGCCGACCACGACACCGGCGATCATCAGCGCCGGGTTGCCGAGTACGAACCCTTCCAGACCAACGGCGAGGCCGGTGAAGGCGTTGAACAGCGAGATCACCACCGGCATGTCGGCGCCGCCAATCGGCAATGTGATGATCGCGCCGAGCAACAGGGCGAGGACGAAGAAGGCGAGCACCAGCGTCAGGTTGGCTGGCTGGCCGACCACCACCGCGATGCCCAGACCGACGGTGGCGAGCGAGAGCAGGATGTTGACGCTGTTTTGTGCCGGCAGACGGAAGGTCTTTTTCATCAGCCCTTGCAGCTTGGCGTAGGCCACGCACGAGCCGGAAAACGAGACGGCGCCGATCAGCGCGCCCAGCGCGGCGAGGCTGGCAACGAGTGGTGTATGCGCTTCGCCGTGTGCGTAACGGACAAACTCAACGGCCGCAATCGCCGCTGCCGCGCCACCGCCCATGCCGTTGTAGATGGCGATCATCTGCGGCATGTCGGTCATCTTCACCGTCTTGCCGCTCCACCACGCGAGTACCGTGCCGACGGCAATAGCAACCAGCATCAGGCCGATGTTGTGCAGCCCCAGCGTTAGAAAGGTCGCCAATGTGGCGAGCAGCATGCCGACGCCTGCCCAGACAATGCCGCCACGCGCCGTGACCGGCGAGCTCATGGCCTTCAGGCCAAGGATGAACAAGCCGGCGGCAATGAAATAGCTGGCCTGAATGATTGGCGTGAATGAGGCAAGGGCGTTCATTGCGCACCTCCTTTTTTGTTCGAGGTGAACATTGCCAGCATGCGTTCGGTCACCACATACCCGCCGGCCGCGTTGGCCGCGCCGAGCACCACGGCGATAAAGCCGAGTACTTGTTCCAGCGTGGTTTCGGCATGGCCGAGCGTGATCATCGCGCCGACCAGCACTACGCCGTGAATAAAGTTGGAGCCGGACATCAGCGGTGTATGCAGGATCACCGGCACGCGCGAGATGACTTCGTAGCCGGTAAAGGCGGCGAGCAGGAAGATGTAGAGGGCGGCAAGGCCGGAAATTTCAAGACCGCTCATGTCAGGCTGCTCCGGTGGTATTTTGGGCTGCAAAGGCTGCGTTGACGCCGGCATGAACAATCGCGCCATCCCGCGTCAGTGCTGTGCCGGCAAGCACTTCATCATCCCAGTCGGGCGTGAGCACGCCGTCTTTGATGTGTGGCGAGAGGAAGTTGAACAGGTTGCGTGCGTACATTTCGGAGGCGTGATACGGCATGCGGCTTGGCAGGTTGGCGTGGCCGACAATCTTGACGTGACCGACCTGAACGATTTCGCCGCAGACAGTGCCGTCAACGTTGCCGCCGGAGTCCGCCGCCATGTCGACAATCACTGCGCCGAATTTCATGGCGGCGACCATCTCGGCGCTGATGATGCGCGGCGCCGTGCGGCCGGGGATGGCGGCAGTCGTGATCAGCGCATCGGCGTTAGCGACGGCCTTGCCGAGGCGTTCGGCCTGCTGCTGTTTTTCTTCGGCCGACAACTCGCGGGCGTAGCCGCCCTGACCGGTGGCAGACACGCCGGTGTCGACGAACTTGGCCCCCAGGGATTCGATCTGCTCACGGGTTTCCGGCCGGACATCGTAGGCTTCGACAATCGCGCCCAGGCGGCGTGCGGTCGCAATCGCCTGCAGGCCGGCGACGCCGGCGCCGATCACCAGCACCCGCGCCGGGCGGACGGTGCCGGCGGCGTAGGTGAGCATCGGGAAAAACTTCGGGCAATGCGCCGCCGCGATCACCGCGCAGAGATAACCGGAGACGGCGGCCTGCGACGAGAGCGCGTCCATGCTCTGGGCGCGCGAGATGCGCGGCACCAGTTCGACGGCAAAACTGAGGATCCGGCGCTCGGCCAGCGCTTGCACCAGTGCGGGATTCTGGAAGGGTTGCAGGAAGCCGATCAGCACCGCGCCGGTTTTCATCCGCGCAACCTGCGCCAGCGAGGGCGGGCGCACGCAGAGCATGGCGTCGGCCTGCGTCCAGATATCGTCAGCTTTGTCCGTCCAGCGGATATCGGCGAAATCGGCGTCCGGGTAGGCCGAATTTTCGCCAGCACCCTGCTCGATGAGGATGTCGACGCCTTGCGCACGAAAGCGTTTGGCTACGTCAGGAACGAGGGCAACGCGGTGTTCGCCGGGATCTGATTCCCGGGCGACGCCAATGAGAGTGGGCATGCGTGTTCTCCTGAACTTTATTTTTGCCGGCTTCTTGATGGCCGGCTGACGATTGTATGAGGCTTTCATCAAAAAGAAAAAGGCCACACAGCGTGCGGCCTTTCTCAATTACAGCTTGTCTGATCTTAGATCAGACGATTCGTCGATCAATAGAGCAACGGATCAGTGAAACTGCTCTTCTTCGGTCGAACCGGTCAGCGCGGTGACGGAAGACTTGCCACCCTGAATCACCGTGGTCACATCGTCAAAGTAGCCGGTGCCGACTTCCTGCTGGTGCGACACAAAGCTGTAGCCACGGTCGCGCGCTGCGAATTCCGGCTCCTGAACCTTCTCGATATAGGCCGTCATGCCG
>CAJBIL010000206.1 GCA_903953145.1 uncultured beta proteobacterium | reverse complement strand
GGGTCGTTGTGCTGCAAGGATTCAACCCGTGTCGCCCAGCCTGGGCAAGCTTCTACGCTGACTTGCACGTTGCCTGCGTAGCGGTGAATCAGGTGTGCCAGTCGCTCACTGCGTGCTGTTGAGGGGGTGGCGAGGACGGCAATATGGCCGCTCTTCGAAGCGATTGCAGCTGGTTTTACCCCCGGCTCCACGCCAACCACTGGAGTATCCGGGAAGGCGTCCCGAAAGGCCGCAACGGCAGCGGCTGTTGCCGTGTTGCAAGCAACGACGACGACGGTGCAGCCCTGCTCGACAAGGTAACGCCCGATAATCAGCACCCGGCGACGAATGAAGTCATCCTCCTTGTCGCCATAGGGCAGGTGTGCGGTATCTGCAACATAAACGAGATCAGCCTGGGGTAAGGCGAGAACAATCGCTGACAGCACTGACAGGCCACCAATGCCGCTATCAAAGATGCCAATCACTGCGCTTTGTGCCTTTTTGCTGAATTTGAAAAGTAATCAGGGTCTGCGACGGCGATGTGCTTCGTAAAGGCAAACACCTGTTGCTACTGAAACATTCAGGCTTTGCACCGAGCCGAGCATCGGGATGGTAATCAGCTGATCACAGGTTTCGCGCGTCAGGCGGCGAATGCCGTCACCTTCTGCGCCGAGCACCCATGCGGTTGCCGCAGGCCACTGTGCCGTGTAGAGATCTTCACAGCCTTCGCCGACATCAGTGCCGAGTACCCATATTTCGCGTTCCTTCAACTCACGCAGGGTGCGCGCAAGATTGGTGACCGTGATGTAAGGCACCGTTTCGGCCGCACCACTGGCCACTTTTACGGCTGTTTGGGTCAAGCCGACTGCGCGATCTTTTGGTGCGATCACTGCGTGCGCGCCTACTGCATCGGCGACGCGCAGGCAGGCGCCCAGGTTATGCGGATCCTGAATACCATCAAGCACCAGTAGAAAAGCCGGTTCTTCCAGCGTATCGAGTACATCGTCTAGCGTGACGTAGCGCTGCGCTGCATCAACATGCGCTACAACACCCTGATGCCGGGCACCTGGTGCCATCGCAGCAAGACGCGCAGAATCAACCGGCAACACCCGAAGCCCCGCAGCTTCTGCGGCTTTTACGAGATCACGGGCACGCCCGTCGTGACGTACGGAATCGATGTAAATTTCCCGCACTGCCCCAGGATCGTGACGTAACTTGGCAAGTACGGCGTGAAAACCAAAAATGGAGCGGGAGTGCGACATGAGCAAGCGTCCTGACTGAAGTTTGCCCGGATTTTATCAGTTGTCGCTACTGGTCTGGACTTTTACGGCTTCAGTAATTCGATCAGCTCGCTCTGTGCGTTACGCGGTTTGGTGCGTGAGCTACGCCGTAGATGGTATTTGCCATTTGCATCCATCTCCCAGGCCTGAACGTTATCGGCGAGATAGGTGCGCAACCCTTCGTTGATTACCCGGCGTTTGAGCTTGCGGTCAATGACCGGGAAAGCGAGTTCGATTCGGCGGAAGAAGTTGCGATCCATCCAGTCAGCACTGGAGAGATAAACCTTGCCTTCACCACCGGCGTGGAAGTAAAAAATCCGGTGGTGCTCCAGTTGCCGGCCAACGATCGAACGGACGCGGATATTTTCTGATAGCCCGGGGATACCCGGGCGCAATGCACAGACGCCGCGCACAATCAGGTCGATTTTGACACCAGCTTGTGAGGCTTCGTAAAGCGTGGCGATGGTTTCCGGTTCGAGCAGGGAATTCATCTTGGCGATGATGCGTGAGCGTTTTCCGGTGAGTGCGGCCTGCGCTTCGTCACGGATGCCGGAGAGGATGTTCTGCTGGAGCGAGAAGGGTGCTTGCCAAAGGTGGTTCAGGGTCTGGGCGTGGCCGAGGCCGGTCAGTTGCTTGAATACTTCGCTGACGTCATCACCGATTTCTTCATTACAGGTCAGCAAGCCGAAGTCGGTGTAGAGGCGAGCTGTTTTGGGATGATAGTTACCGGTACCGAGGTGCACGTAGCGTCGCAGGATGCTTCCCTTGCTGGACTCTTCACGGCGCACGATCATCAGCATCTTTGCATGTGTCTTATAGCCAACAACGCCATAAATAACATGGGCGCCGACTTCTTCCAGTTTGGTTGCCCAACCGATATTGGCTTCTTCATCGAAACGTGCCATCAGCTCAACCACGACGGTGACTTCCTTGCCGGATTGCGCGGCGCGTAGCAGCGATTGCATCAGCACCGAGTCCGTACCGGTGCGGTAAACCGTCATCTTGATGGCCACAACCTGCGGGTCGCTGGCGGCCTGATCAAGCAGTTCAATGACGGGTGTAAAACTCTGGTACGGATGATGCAGCAAAATATCACCGGCGCGAATACCATCAAAAATGCTGTGTGTTTTTTGTAGCGCTTTCGGCGTGCCCGGGCGGAAAGGCTGAAACTTGAGGTCGTCTCGCACCACCCAGTCAGGGACTTGCATCAGACGGACAAGGTTCACCGGGCCTTGAACACGATACAGGTCGCTTTCCTGAAGATTAAATTGGGCAAGCAGGAACTCGGTCATTATTTCCGAGCAATTGTCAGCGACTTCGAGGCGCACCGCATCACCGAAGTGGCGTTGCGGTAGCTCGCCCTGAATTTTGGTACGCAGGTTTTTGACTTCTTCTTCGTCGACGAAAAGGTCGCTATTGCGCGTAACGCGGAACTGATAGCAGCCCAGCACTTTCATGCCGGAGAACATCTCGCCGACAAAGCCGTGCAGGATCGAGGAGAGGAAGACAAAACTGTATTCGTTTTCGCATAACGCGCGCGGCAGGCGAATCACGCGCGGCAAAACGCGGGGTGCCTGCACAATCGCGGCACCAGAGCTACGCCCGAAGGCGTCCTTACCTTCAAGCTCGACGGCAAAGTTAAGGCTTTTATTGAGTACGCGCGGGAAAGGGTGTGAAGGATCAAGCCCGATGGGCGTCAATACAGGGATTACTTCATTAAAGAAATAGTTGCTGATCCATTCGCGTTGTGCGTCTGTCCAGTCGGCACGGCGTAGAAAACGGATGTCTTCACTGGCCAGGTTAGGCAGGATGTCATCATTGAACAGCGCGTATTGCTCTTCAACAAGTGCATGCGCTTCAGCGCTGACCAGGTTGAAAACCTCGCGTGCCGTCATGCCGTCGGTGGTGATCGAAATCGAATTAAGCTTGAGCTGCTCTTTGAGGCCGGCGACGCGGATCTCGAAAAATTCGTCGAGATTGCTGCTCACGATACAGAGAAAGCGCAGGCGCTCAAGCAATGGCGTCGTGGCGTTTCTAGCCTGCGAAAGCACGCGCCTGTTAAACGCCAGCAAGCCCAGTTCACGATTGAGAAAATGTGCTGGCAGGTATTGGCCGGCGCTGTTTTGTGCGCTCATCTTTCGATTACCCATGAATTATTGAAACAGGATTAAGCGGGCGATGCAAGGATGCGATTGTGTTACTGGAATGTTACAGCAATATGTCAGATCGCAAGGCCAGTGTCGGTGGGATCTGCAGTGTTAGAATGCCGGACATTATTCGTCGCTGGGCTGAGAAACTACGCATGGTTTACGAACTGATTGCTGCTGTTGATTTGGGTTCGAACAGTTTTCGCCTGCAAGTCGGGCGTGTCCTCGATGATCAGATTTACCCGCTGGATTCGCTCAAAGAGCCGGTGCGCCTGGCTTCCGGTTTGACTGAAGGCAAGATGCTGGATGCCAATTCTCAGCTCCGCGCGCTTGAGGCGCTGCGTCGTTTTGGCGAGCGTCTGCGTGGCTTTCAGCCGGAAGCAGTTCGTGTTGTGGCGACCAATGCCTTGCGCGTCGCCAAAAATGCCGGCGAGTTTTTGCCTCAGGCCGAACAGGCCCTCGGGTTTCCGATCGAAATAATTGGTGGTCGTGAAGAAGCGCGCCTGATTTACATCGGCGCCGCACATTCTTTGCCGCTGGCCAGTCATAAGCGGCTGGTGGTGGATATCGGCGGTGGATCGACCGAATTTATCATTGGCAAGAAGATCGAGCCGCATTTGATGGAGTCGCTGTATATGGGCTGCGTCAGCTATACGCTGCGCTTTTTCCCTGGCGGCAACATTGATAAAAAATCATTTCGGGATGCTGAGCTCGCCGCAGCACGAGAAATTGAGGCTATCGCTAGCGATTATTTGCGGATGGGCTGGCGTGAAGCAATTGGCTCATCAGGCTCGGCGCGCGCGATTGCTGATCTGCTCGAGTTAAATAACCTGAATCCCGATGGCGTTAGTGGTATCACGCGTGAGGGATTATTCGCCTTGCGTGGCATGATGATTCGCGCCGGTTCTGCCGAGGCGATGAGTCTTGAAGGCCTGCGTTCCGACCGCTTGCCGGTAGTGCCTGGAGGGGTTGCGATCATGTGTGCAGTCTTTTCAGCACTTGGTATTGAACACATGAATTATGCTGATGGTGCTTTGCGTCTGGGTGTGCTTTACGATTTGCTCGGTCGTTTTCATCATCACGACATGCGTGATGCAACGGTGCTGCAGTTCATGCGCCGCTATCAGGTCGATGGGAGGCAGGTCGAGCGTGTTGAGCTTACGGCGATGAAAATGCTCAGCCAGTTGATCGACATCACCGCCCCTGAACACGAAAATGATCTGCGTTTCCTGAAATGGGCCGTTAGCCTGCACGAAATCGGGATTTCTGTTGCCCATAACAGTTACCACAAGCACGGCGCTTATATTCTCAGCTTTGCCGATATGCCCGGTTTTTCCAAAAAAGATCAGGCGCGACTTGCGTTGCTGGTGCTCGGTCAGCGCGGCAAACTGGAGAAGCTAACTGCAATGCCACAGAGTGATGCGACCTGGCGCCTGATTTTTTGCTTGCGTTTGGCTGCTGTTTTACATCGCTCACGTGATGATGTCGCCTTGCCGGCGTTTATTGTTAAAAATGGTGCGCAGGGTTTTCAATTTGAATTGCCTGGTGAATGGCTGGCCAGCAGTCCGCTAAGTGCTGCGGCCTTAGTCGATGAGACCCTGGCCTGGCAGCGCATTGGCAGTGGGCTGCGGATCAAGCGCCGTAATGCGCTGGTTGTCACCGCTTAAAAGGCACAGGACATGGCGGTTGCACTGATCAATACGGTTGAACAGGCGGGTGTGACGCATGCCCGGCTGTCGGGTGAGTGGACGCTGGCCCGTTTGCCGCAGCCACTCGCCTTGTTGGAGGCTCAGTTGCGAGCACTTGCCGAGCGTCAGGTGTTCTGGAATCTGGACGGTATCGAGCGACTGGATAGTGTTGGCGCTTTTCTGCTATGGCGGGTTTGGGGTCGGCAGTGGCCAGCAGCGCTGGTGATTCCGCCGGCCTACCGGCATGTGCTGGAGCGCGCCTCGGGTGTTGCTGCGCTTGATGAATCGCGCGGTCCGCCGGAGCGCCTGTCCGGTCTGCTTTTTATCGGGCGGATCGGGATGCGGGCGATCAAGGATCTGCTTGGCATCGTGGCGCTGGTTGGCCAGATGGTGCTCGATATTCTCTATTTGTGCGCCCATCCGCGCGACATTCCGTGGCGCGAGTTTTCCGCCAATCTTTACAAGAGCGGCGCGCAGGCTTTGCCGGTAACCGCGCTGGTCGGTTTCCTGATCGGTATCGTTCTTTCTTACTTGTCCTCCTTGCAGTTGAAAGCCTTTGGCGCAGATATTTACATCGTCAATCTGCTGGGCGTGAGTATTGTTCGTGAGCTTGGGCCGGTGCTCGTCGCAGTTTTGGTGGCCGGTCGTTCCGGTTCGGCGATCACCGCACAGATTGGGGTGATGAGAGTCACTGAGGAGATTGATGCGCTGGCCACAATGGGCGTTTCGCGAACGCTGCGCATTGTGTTGCCCAAGGTTGCCGCGCTGGCGATTGCGATGCCGCTGCTGGTTATTTGGTGCTCGGCAGCGGGGATTATTGGCGGTATGGTGTCGGCTAATTTGCAGATGGATCTGGCTTACGGTTTTTTTATCGACACCTTACCCAAGGTCGTGCCGGTAGCTAATGTATGGATTGGCATGGGCAAAGGTTTTGCTTTCGGCATTCTGATTGCGCTGGTTGCCTGTCATTTTGGTTTGCGGGTCAAACCGAATACCGAGAGCCTGTCGTCGATGACAACGACGGCTGTGGTTACCGCGATTACGGTGGTCATTGTGGTCGATGCAGTTTTTGCCATCCTGACCCGTAATCTGGGGATGCCCGGATGAGCGCCTCGATGCCGCAAATAAACGCCACCCACGCCATTGAGATTCGTGGCGTCTGGACGCGCTATGGTGACACGGTGATTCATCGCGATGTTGATCTGACCGTCGAAGCCGGACAAATGCTTGGGCTGGTGGGTGGCTCCGGGAGCGGCAAAACAACCTTGTTGCGCGAGATCGTTGGCTTGCTGGTGCCCAGTCGTGGCACTGTCAAACTGTTTGGTCATGCGGTACTCGATCCCGATCCGCTGGTGCGCCGTATGGTGCGTCGGCGGTTTGGCATGCTCTTCCAGCAGGGCGCGCTGTTTTCCGCACTTTCGGTCTATGACAATATTGCTTTCCCGTTGCGTGAGTTGCGCGTGCTTGACGAGGCAATGATCCGGGATCTCGTCTTACTCAAGCTCGGCATGGTTGAGCTCGAACCGCGCCACGGCCGTCTGATGCCTTCCGAGTTGTCGGGCGGCATGATCAAACGGGTGGCGCTGGCGCGCGCCTTGTCGCTTGAGCCGGTGTTGCTGGTGCTGGATGAGCCGACTGCCGGCCTCGACCCTGATCGCGGTGAGAACTTTGTCAAACTGATCAAAATGCTGCAAAAAGAACTTGGCTTTACCGTGGTCATGGTCACCCACGATCTCGATACGCTGGCCGGTCTGGCCACACAGATTGCTGTGCTGGCGGATCAGCATATTGTTGCCTGTGGTACGCCGGCCGAAGTCGTTGCTGTCAATCACCCCTTCATTCGCAACTTTTTCTGCTCCGAGCGCGCTGCGACGGCCATGCAGAGAGGAGCCAGTTAGTTATGGAAAATCGTTCACACGCCCTGATTGCCGGGTTGTTTGTCCTCTTGCTTGGTTTTGCTGCGGTCGCCTCGGTCTGGTGGTTTGGTGGCAAGCGCGAGGCGAGCAAGGAGTTTATTGTGGTGACCAAGCAAAACGTCACCGGCCTTAGCCCGCAGGCGCAGGTGCGGTATCGCGGGATCAGCGTTGGCAAGGTGCAGGAGATTCGGCTTGACCAGACTGATGTCCGCCATATCCTGATTCGCATTAGCGTCAATGAGGCCGTCCCGGTGACCCGGGGCACAACGGCCAAGCTAGGTTTTCAGGGGATTACCGGCATCGCGCACGTTCTGCTTGAAGAAACCGGACGCGATGTGACGCCGCTGGTTGGCGACGACGATGACAACTTGCCGCGAATCGCCATGCAGCAATCGCTGATTGAAGAACTTTCCGAGGTCGGTGGCGATACGCTGCGCAACGCCCGCGACTTCCTGGCCAGTGCCAACAAGGTGTTGAGCGCCGAGAACCAGCAGCACATTGCCAAAACACTGGGTAATCTCGAAACTACTACGCGCAATGCCGAACAGGTCATGTTACGGCTCGAGCAGGTGCTGACCCCCGAGAATATTCGCTTGCTTGGCTCGACGCTGGCGCGTACCGAGCAAGCAGTCGGTCAGGTCGGGCCGTTCTTTACCGAGGCGAGGAGTCTGATCGTCGGCCTGCAAGGGATCAGCACCAAGATTGATGGCGTGCTTGGCGACCCGGCAACGGGTGGCGCGGGTGCGCTAGTGCCGCGTCTGACCGAGCTGAGCAGCGATCTATCGGCCAATTCACGCCAGTTGAATCGTGTTTTACATCTACTTGAAGAGTCGCCGCAGAGCCTGATTTTTGGCAGCCCGCTCTTGCCGCCAGGGCCTGGAGAGTCAGGGTTTGTTACCCCAGTGATTGAGGGAAGAAAATGAAAAAACTGTCTTTGTTGCTTGCCATCTTTTTATTGGCCGCCTGTGCTGGCGGTGGCCGGAACAGCAGCGTCCCGGCTGCTTACGATTTTGGTATGCCGCCGGCGCGTTTGGCGGCTGCTGTGGATGGCGGGTGGTCGAAACTGGCGCTTGAAATCAGGTCACCCTACTGGTTCGATTCGCTCAATATCGAGTATCGATTGCTTTATGAAGATCCGCTTAAATTGCGTGATTACGCGGGTAGCCGCTGGGCCGGTGCACCTGCTTTATTGCTTGGTCAGCGATTGCGGCAGCAACTGGGGGTCAGCAGTTCGACGAGTAATGCGGCGGTGGATTGCCTGCTTCGCCTTGATTTACAGGAGTTCTCACAGGTTTTTGACTCGCCGCAACAAAGTCGCGCTTTGCTGCATGGCAGTTTGAGTTTGCTTGACGGAAAGCGGCTATTGCTGGCCGAGCGAGTCGTTCATGTCGAGCAGCCGGCAGCAACGGCCGATGCGCGCGGCGGTGTAACGGCGCTGGTTTCAGCAAGCGAGGCGCTTGGTCAGGAAATGGCGAATTGGTTGACGATGCTGGAGAAAAAGGGCGCACTGGCCAATTGCCGGGCTAATACAGTTGCGCGTCAGTAGTTGCAGAAATGTCGAATGGTTTGGCTCGCTGGAAATCAGGAACGCTCCACAGAAACTGTGGAGCAGTCTGTGGATAAGTCTTAAAAACCCCGTCATTAAAAGGGTTTGCGCTGCTGCCATTTAAACAGGCAGAGCAGGCACAATACCCTTCCGAACCATTACCGCGTCTTGCCGGTCGAATGGGGGTTGTCTCCCATTTAGCAATTCAGCCATTTAGCCTCTATTAAAACGGATCGAAAACCCCTCATGAAATTCTTTTTCAAAACCTTGCGTGCCGTCATTGGCCCATTCATGCTGCTATGGGAAACGCTGACGCGCCCCAAAGGCATCGTTCGCGGACCGGTAGTTCAGCAGCAGGTTGATGCCCAGTGCCGCGATGTTGCGCTTTACCAGTACAGTACCTGCCCGTTTTGCATCAAGGTGCGCCAGGAACTACGTCGTTTGTCGCTGAATGTCGAATTACGCGATGCCCAGGGGGCGGGTGAGCATCGTGATGCGCTGGTGCAAGGCGGCGGGCGGGCCAAGGTGCCGTGCTTGAGAATCACGGATGAGACTGGCAAAACGCGCTGGATGTATGAGTCTGGCGAGATTATTGATTATCTGCGTGGGCGGTTTGCCAATGCCTGAGGCTGATCTGCCATCGCTCACGGTAAACCCCGAGAAACCGGGCTTGCATCCACGCAACCGGCATCGTGGTCGTTATGATTTTGCGCTGCTGATTGCGTCCAGCCCGGCACTGGCGCCCTTTGTGACACGTAATGCCTATGCCGACGACTCGATTGATTTTGCCAACCCGGATGCGGTGCGGGCGCTTAATCAGGCATTGCTCAAACAGTTTTACGGGATCACGACATGGGAGATTCCGGCACGCTATCTCTGCCCGCCGATTCCCGGGCGGGCGGATTATCTGCACCATGTCGCCGATTTGCTGGCCGCCAGCAACGCTGGCGTTGTTCCGCAGGGACGGGCGGTTCGCGTACTCGATATAGGGGTCGGGGCAAGCTGTATTTATCCGCTGATTGGCCAGCATGAATACGGCTGGAGTTTTGTCGGCGTTGATACGGATCGCGCGGCACTGACCAGTGCGCAAGCCATTATCGACAGCAATGATCGCCAGAGCGCCGGCTTGCGTGCGGCCATTGAGTTGCGCCGTCAATCCTCGTCTGCCGTGGTTTTCAGACATGTGGTGCAGTCGGATGAGGTTTTTGATCTGTCGATCTGTAACCCCCCGTTTCACGCCTCACTGGCGGATGCCAGCGCTGGCAGTGCGCGCAAATGGAAGAATCTCGGTAAGGCGACCGCCATCGGCAAGGCGCCCGCACTAAATTTTGGCGGGCAGTATGCCGAACTATGCTGCCCCGGCGGTGAAGCCGGCTTTGCCGGGCGGATGATTGAAGAGAGCAGCGTGTTCCGCAATAACTGTCTCTGGTTTACGGCGCTGATCTCGAAATCATCGACCTTGCCGGCCGTTTATCGCGCCCTCAAGCAAGCCGGCGTGGCCGATAGCCGTACCATTGAGATGGCGCAAGGGCAGAAGAAAAGCCGTATCGTCGCCTGGACGTTTTTTAATGCCCGCCAGCACGCGGCATGGCGTCAGCGGGATCGTTTCAGCGTTTCTGACGATATTGCTTGAACACCGCCCGAGCATCCAGTTCGGCGCGCTCCTGGGTACATAGGGTGGGGTTGTCGTCGTGGCCGCTGAAGAAGTCATCAGCCTGCGCATGCATGACGAGAGCGATAGCCGCTTCATCGGTCAGGGTATAAATCTCGGTGATTAGCGTGCTCACTTCATCGAGGTGTGCTTCGTAGGTCATGTGTGTTTTCATGGGTGTGGCCAAATTTAGCGACTCAAACCATCTTCGCTTGCAGCTTGGCGTAGGCACTGAGTAGTTTCTGGTGCATGACGCAGCCTTCAAGCATCATGCCCGGCGCCGCCACGTTGAAGAAGCGCATGTTGCGTGTGAGCAGGGCTTCAGCCTGTTGCAGTGTTTGCGTGCCATAAAGGTGTGCAAGCGACTTGCGGAAGTCTTTGCAGTCACCGCTGCCGTTGCTGTCACCCAGTTTGAGCATGCTTTCGATGCAGCGGTAAACGCGGCGGCGTTCGGCGTTTAATTGCTCGAAGTGGTTGATCCAGTCACAGCCTTCGCGGATCGCTTCATCGTCGCCGATTGCCAGTGCGAGCAGGGTTTTCAACTCGCCGATGCGCAAATCTTCCCAGATCGAACCGGCATCCGGCGCCAACCCGATCAGTGCCGCAACCGGGCGTTGGTCGGCGAGGCCTGATTCATTGAGCGTGGCGAGCAGATCTTCGCATTCTTCGTCGTCCAGCTCAGGCAGGTGCAGGATGGCTTCACGGATGTCGTTGGCGAAACTGTTGTTTTCGTACTCCAGATCATCGACCGGGTAAATCTCGGACATTCCCGGCACGATGATCCGGCAGGCATAGACGCCCAGATGCTCGAAGTCGGCAATATAGATATCGCGACCTTCAGCGTGTAGCGCATCGACCAGCCAGGCGTAGTCTTCGGCCGTGGTATTGCTGAAGTTCCAGTCGCAGAAAGCGAAATCCGGCGTCTCACCGAGGAAGTTCCAGCTGATGATGCCGCTTGAGTCGACGAAGTGGATTTCAATGTTCGGCGCGCTGGCAATTTCGTCCAGATCGAACCCCGGCTCCGGGAAGCCGGCCAGTGCATCCAGCGCACGACCTTGCAGCAACTCGGTAAGCGCGCGTTCAAGCGCGATCTCAAAGCGCGGATGTGCGCCGAAGCTGGCAAAACAGCCCTGATCGTCGGGGTGCAGCATGGTGACATTCATCACCGGATATTGCCCGCCAAGCGAAGCATCCTTGACCAGGATACCGAATCCCGCCTCACGCAGGGCGTGGATGCCCGCCTCGATGCGCGGGTAACGTGCAATCACTTCGTCCGGCACTTCCGGCAGGCAGAGGCCTTCGCTCAGAATACGGAACTTGATGTGCCGTTCGAAAATCTCCGAGAGCGCCTGCGTGCGCGCTTCGGGGGGCGTATTGCCAGCCGACATGCCGTTGCTCATGTAGAGATTGCCGATGATGTTGACCGGGAACCAAATTTCAGCCCCGTCGCGCTCGCGGATATAGGGCAGGGCGCAGATACCGCGTTCGACGTTGCCGGAGTTGTATTCAATAAGCATTTCAGCGTCGATACTGCCTTCCGGGTTATAGAAGGCTTGCAAATCAGGCGTCAGCAGCGCAGCAGGCCAGTGCCCGTCGTTTTCCGGCGCAAACCACTGTTCGCGTGGATAGTGCGTGAAGCTGCGGTTCGCATTTTCCCGGCCCAGATAATAATGCGTCCAGAAATAGCTGCACGACAGTCGTTCGAAGAATTCACCCAGCGCGCTTGCCAGCGCCGCCAGTTTTGAGGCGCCCTTGCCGTTGGTGAACAACAGTGGGCAATTGCTGTCGCGCACATGAACGGACCAGACTCCGTCCACCGGGTTGAGCCACGAGCGCTCTTCGACATCAAAGCCAACCGCTTGCAGCTTCTCCTGCATGCTGCTGATCGTGGATTCAAGCGAAGCATCCTTGCCTGCGATGAAATGCGCTGAATTATTATCTGAAGGTTCAATTTGCATGGTGATATTCCGCTCAAGGTCTCTGGATCGTCAATGAAAAACGCCTATCGACGACGTGCCGCGCAGCATAAAGACCTGTCGTCCAGCTGTCCACGACTAATCGCCGCCAGTTTTATAAACCGGGAAGCGCGCTTCATTTTCATAGTGTGCCGGGTCTTGAATTTGGCGCGTAATTATCGAAAAAACTAGCTTGACTCTCTGATTCGGTAGGCGGATGCAAGTCTGATTTCCTGTCCGGTTTTTATTTCGAATAAACGCTAAAGATTCACCGCATATTACCGTAGCCAATGAATAGGCATCCAAAACGGGTGCTGCTGATGGAATTTGCCAATGTTTAACCGTGTTCGACCACCGCTTACTCAATCGACTCGTCCCGCATCACGTCGTTTACATCGCGGTATTCCGTTTTCGGCGGTTCCGTCGACAGCGCCGGCGTGCGAGATTAAACCCCGAGTGCAGCGTACCCTGGGTTTGCCTAACTCG
>CAJBIL010000205.1 GCA_903953145.1 uncultured beta proteobacterium | reverse complement strand
TTGGCGATGGCGATGCTCGACTCGGCAAAATCGACGTTGACCACATGGCGGGCGCCGGCTTTGGCGGCTGCGATGCCGACGCCGCCGGTGTAGGCGAAGAGGTTGAGCAGCGATTTCTTGGTGATTTCCTGCATCACCCGCCGACGGCCGGCGCGCAGATCGAGGAAGAGCCACGGGTCTTGCCCCGCGTGGCGTGCCTGGAAACGATAGGTGACGCCCATTTCCTGAAACAGTCGCGGCTCGTGTGCGCCGGCAATCTGCTCGGGCGGCAGCGTGTTGGTAATCCGCGAGTTGGCCTGGCTGCGGTCGTTGTAAAACGCCGGCAACCCGGGGAAGGCGTCGGCGTAGAAGGCTTCCAGCGCGGCCAGTTGCGCCGGCGCAAGCGGGCGGTGGAAGGTTTGCACCAGCAGCGCGTCGCCGTAGCGATCAACGGTCAGCCCGGTTTCGCCTTCAACGCTGCCATGAAACAAGCGGTAAGCGTTGGTTTGTTCGGCGTGCAGTTGCTCGATCAGGGCACGGCGCGCTTCAAGAGCCGCAGAAAAATGATGGGTCAGATTGGCGGGCATTTTGATCTTTCGAAACGGTTAACCACAACAGGCATGCCCGTTATCGTGAAATTTAGCTTTACAAGGTGCGCCATGATACATGCGGAGCGTGGCCAGCCCCGACATAAGGTGGCGAAGAAACGGGATTGTCATCCTCCCTTAATAAAAATATGCAACAATGGCGCTGTGCTGCACCGCAGCATTCCGTGGATGCCGATTTATCAGGATAATTCAAGGTTTGATCGCAAAAAATGGTGCACTAAACCCCTCCCGAACGACTTCTGAAAGGAAGAACAGCATGAATGCCAACACCACCACGACCGAAAGAGCCCTGTTGCCCCTCGCCGGCAAAAAGGGTCTGATCACCGGTATTGCCAACGACAAGTCAATCGCCTTTGCCGTCGCCAGAGCCGTGCGCGATCTCGGCGCCGAAATTGCCGTGACCTACCAGAACGATAAAACCGCTAAATACACGCAACCGCTGGCCGATGCACTCGGCGCTAAAATCTTCGAGAAACTCGATGTCAGCCAGCCGGGTAGCCTGGAAGGCGTTATTGAGAAATGCGGCGCTGAATTCGGCCAGATCGATTTCGCGATTCACTCAATGGCCTTCTGCGAAGCCGACGACCTGCACGGCCGCGTCATCGACACTTCGGAAGCCGGCTTTGATTCAGCCATGAACATCTCCTGCCATAGCTTCCTGCGCATGGCCAAGGCGCTTGAGCCGCTGATGTCTGAAGGTGGCTCGTTGATCACCATGTCGTACCTGGGCGCTGAGCGTGTGGTTCGTAACTACGGCGTGATGGGCATCATCAAGGCGGCGCTTGAATCGGCCGTCCGCTACATGGCTTACGACCTCGGCCCGAAGGGTATTCGCGTCTTCGCGGTATCGCCCGGCCCGATCATGACGCGTGCTGCGTCCGGCATCACCAACTTCAACCAGTTGCTTGAATCCGACGCAGTCAAAGCGCCGCTGGGCCGCACCGTGACCATCGAGGAAGTTGGCGCGCTGGTTGGCTTCCTGTGCTCTTCAGGTTCGTCGGGGATGACGGGCCAGACGATCTACGTCGACGCCGGCGCACACATCGTCGCCTGATAAACCCCGGCGAACGCTACCGGGAGACTACCGCAGGACGCAGCAGGGCTGCGTTTTTGCGGTATTCTGGCGGTTTGCGTACCCGTCGGAGGAGATCATGGCAACCAACTGTGGCGAAATCATTGCCGATGCGGTACCCGACCATCCGCTGCTCGCCGGCCGGGAAGAAATCGGCCGTGGTGAAAATACCATTGTGCTGGATGGTGATGTTGTTGATGGGCAGGCGCGTGTTTTCAAGCTGCTATCCTCACCCACTGACTACGCCTACTACACGGCGCCCGACCGGCCAACCGGCCCGCATTTTCCGGTGGTTTTTGCGGATCACGGCACCGTGGGGCGCTCCAGCCGTGGTTTTCCATTCCACATCGTTGAAGTCGAGAAACTTTACCCGCTGCCCGGCAGCGGCGATGCCAGCGAGTTGGCCGGCAAGATTTCGACGTCTTACTTCGACGCCTGCATGATATGGCGCAACCTGGCGCAGGACATGGGGCGAATCGCCCTGCACCACCTCGTTGTTACGCCGATGGGCTGGTCCGACACCTTGCAGCAGTCGCTCAAGGCGCTGGAGGGCTTTTCGACCGAATACGACGCGCTGCCCGATCTGATCAAGGCCGACAATCTGATGATGCGCCTCGACGGCACGCTGGTTTTTTCCGACCCGGTGTTCATGGGATGAGCGCTGTCCATCTGAATACCCTACGGGATGGCGCCGGGATGCCGTTATAACTATCAACCTTATTGCACTACTTTTCCGGACGCACCTGAATCATGACCATCAAGCAGGTTCTATTCGCCTCCCGCGAACTCGCCGAGTCACTGGCCGGAAATCCTTATATGGCGGTGATTTCGATCACCGACCCGGAAACCCCCGATGCCCGGCTCGACCCGCTGTTTCAGCATGTTCTGCGTGTCTCTTTCTACGACGCAGAGCCGGCCGATGAGTATCTCCCATCGCCTATCCCCGGCATGTTCGACCACCTGATCGCGCAGCAGATCTCCAATTTTGTCGAGCAACTGCATGCCGCGCCGTTTGAAATATCGGTGCTGGTGCATTGTGAATATGGCGTCAGTCGTTCGGCGGCCGTAGCCCTGTTTGTCGAGGCCTACTCCGGTGCGCCACTCAAGGCCCGCGAGTTTGCCTGCGAAGCCAACCAGTGGGTGATCGACCGGCTCTCGCAGCCGCACCCCGAAATGGACATCGACATCCCCCCCATGAAGGCCGTGCAAGAGCGCCGCGTTGCGCAGCGCGCCTCTTTACACCAGCAAGCGCGGCGCGCGTAGCTGTAGAGATAGCGCGGATCAAGCGCCGTGTAATTTTCCCGGGGCAAGGGCACGCCCTCGGGTAAAATACCGGCCTTCCGCAACTTGATGATTTTACCGAGGTTTCTTCGTGCTTGTCGCATCCAACATCACCATGCAGTTCGGGGCCAAGCCCCTTTTTGAAAACGTTTCGGTCAAGTTCGGTGAGGGCTACCGCTACGGCC